>JAPUKG010000037.1 GCA_027295775.1 Pseudomonadota bacterium | reverse complement strand
GCTGGCCGGTCATCGAGTCGATGAAGTCCGGGTTGCGTGGTGTGAACGCGTTGCGAAGAAACTCGGCGGTCCAGATGCCTGAACCGCGGTCTTCCAGGTCGGCGATAAATCCCTGGAGGACTCGCGCGATAGCCGCTGCCGTGGCGATGACGCCACCGGACGGCCAGCCCAGGGCGATGCGAGCGGGGTCGTTGTGATACGGAAGCATGTGCTCGGGGAAGGCAGGCACGTGGATTCCTAGACGCTCGCGCTGCTCATCGCTTGGGGGCGCGCCCGTGCACACGACCTCGGCCTTGCGCGCCATCTCCGGCGAGGGAAGCCCGAGGTAGAGGTCTGTCAAGCCGAGCGGCCTCGAGATGCGCTCGCTCACAAACGCGCCGAGTTCGCACCCGGTGATGCGCTCGATGATTTCGCGCAGCACCCACATGCTCGAACTGTCGTGGTAGGCGAAGCGGCTTCCAGGTTCCCACTCGAGGGGCCAGGCCGCAATGCGCTCCAGGCGAGCCTCGGCGTCCGGCCAATCAAGAGGGTCCAGCTGCGCACTGGGAATGCCCGCTTGGTGCGTCAGCAAGTGCTCCACGCGAATGCCACCCTTGCCGTTCGCCGCGAAGCCGGGGATATGGTCCGCGGCCCGGTCTTTCAACTGGAGTGCACCCTCCTGAAGGAGTATCCAACTTGCCGCTGATGTGATGACCTTCGTCACCGAGTAGACACAGAAGAGCGAGTGTGCGTCGGCCGGACGCAGCTGACCCATGAAGAAGGCTTCGCCGAACGTGGCGAACGCGGCGAGATCGCCGTTGCGAGCCAGGGCCACCTGGGATGCGCAGGCGGAGGTACCCGACAGTGCCGCCGCGGTCGCATCCAGGAGTTCGTCGACGCGCTCCGGGTCGAGCCCGCAGGCCTCGGGACCTGCAACGGAGGGGTCGTTCGTGGAGGGCAGAGTACGAGAGGACACGGCGCGACGATAGTACGGCGCTGACACTCGGCGCGTCGGCAAGGACCCGGATTCGGGCCAACTCGCCCTGCCACAACCACTTTCTTGAACGGGACGGGAGCCGCCGCCGCGACCATTGGTTCAGGCGCAAAGGAGTACGCGGCCGGACGTTCGGGTGGCCTGTCCCTGCCATGGCCCCCCCGTTGCCCCCATGGCACTGACCCCCGACGAAGGGCTGTTTCACCCCCAGGAGACAGCCTACGAGAGGGGGGGGCGCGGTAAGCTTGGCCTCGATGCTTCGCACGCTCCGTTCGGTGCTGCGCTTCCGGCGCTTCGAGCTGGACCCGGTGGCACGCCGGCTGTCGCGGGTGGCCTGTGTCGAGGATCTTCGGCGGGTTGCCCGGCGCCGCCTGCCGGGCGGCGTGTTCGACTACATCGACGGCGGCGCAGAGGACGAGCGAACGCTGGCCCGCAACACCGGCGCCTTCGAGCGACTGGAGTTCCGCCCGCGAATCCTGCGCGACGTCGGGGAGCTCCGCACCGAGACCTCCCTGCTGGGCGCGCCGCTGCCGTTTCCGCTGGTGCTCGCGCCCACCGGCTTCACCCGCATGGCGCACCCGGAGGGTGAGCTGGCGGTGGCGCGCGCCGCTGCCCGAGCCGGGCTTCCGTACACCCTGTCGACGCTGAGCACGCGCTCGATCGAAGAGGTGGCCGCCGTGTCGCGGGGGCGGCGCTGGTTCCAGGTCTACGTGTGGCGTGACCGGGGCCTGCTGAAGGAGATGCTCGAGCGGGCGGCCGCCGCCGGCTACGAGGCGATCGTGATCACCGTGGACACGCCGATGCTGGGCCGGCGCGAGCGCGACGTGCGCCGGGGCTTCACGCTTCCGCCCAAGCTCGGTCTCGACACGCTGTTGGCCGGGGCGCTCCATCCGGGCTGGACGTGGAGCTTCCTGCGCGCCGAGCCCATTGCCTTCGCCAATGTGGTGGGCCCGTCGGGCAGGGACGGGGTCGGCGACGGCAGCGACCCGGTGGCGCTGGCCGACTACATCAACACCCAGTTCGATCCCGCGCTTTCGTGGAGCGACATCGGCTGGTTTCGCTCGGTCTGGGACGGGCCGATCGTGCTGAAGGGGGTGCAGAGCGTGGACGACGCCCGCCTGGCCGCCGACGCGGGCGTCGAGGCCGTCGCGCTGTCCAATCACGGCGGCCGCCAGCTCGACGGCGCGCCGCCGCCGCTCGAGCTGGTGGCGCCCGTGGCCGACGCGGTGGGCGACCGGATCGAGATCCTGTGCGACGGCGGCATCCGGCGCGGCAGCGACATCGTGAAGGCCGTGGCGCTCGGCGCGCGTGCGTGCATGGTGGGGCGCGCCTACCTGTACGGTCTGGCGGTGGGCGGCGAACGCGGCGTCGACTGGGTGATCGACCACCTCCACGAGGGCATGCGGCGCACCCTGGGCCTGGTCGGGGCCTCCCGCGTCGACCAGCTCGGCCCCGAGTTCGTTCGCTGGCGCTGAGAAGTTGGCTTTCGCCGCCAGCGGGTGCATGATCGATCGATGGGCGCCCGGCTCCACGCGCGGCTGACGGAGGAGATCCGCACCGGACCCTCGGGCCCCAAGGTGGGCGCCTTCTTCGACCTGGACCAGACGCTGCTGGCGGGCTTCTCGGCGGCCGCCTTCTTCCGCGAGCGGCTGGTCTCGGGCCGGATGGCGCCGCGCGAGATCGCCGAGACGCTCCTGGGCACGCTCTCCTTCGTGCTGGGACGCACCGGCTTCTCGGGCATGATGTCCGCTACCACCGCCGCCTATCGCGGTCTCGCCGAGTCGGTGCTGGAGGAGGTGGGCGAGGAGGTGTTCGAGAAGCACCTGGCCACCCAGATCTACCCGGAGTCGCGCGCTCTGGTGCAGGCCCACCAGGAGAAGGGCCACACCGTTGCGATCGTCTCCTCTGCCACGCGCTACCAGGCCGACCCGCTGGCCCGCGACATGGGCATCCGCCACGTGCTGTGCACGCAGCTCGAGGTCGAGAACGGCGTCTTCACGGGCCAGGTGGTGCGGCCCACCTGCTGGGGCGAGGGCAAGGCCGCCGCGGGGCGAGCGCTCGCCGAGCAGAACGACCTCGACCTCGAGAAGAGCTACTTCTACACCGACAGCCACGAGGACCTGCCGCTCCTCGAGCTGGTCGGACTGCCGCGGCCCCTGAACCCGAACCGGCAGCTCGCGCAGATCGCCAAGGAGCGGCAGTGGCCCGTGCGCCGGTTCACGAGCCGGGGCGCGCCGAGCGCGGGCGATCTGATTCGCACCGGGCTCACCTACGCCAGCCTGGTGCCCTCGGTGTGGGCGGGCGTTGCGGCGGGGCTGGTCAATCAATCGATGCGGGAGGCCATCAACGTCACGGGCTCGGTGTGGAGCGACCTGGCCACCTCGCTCGCGGGGATCGACCTGCGCGTCGACGGCGAGGAGCACCTCTGGTCGCACCGCCCCGCGGTCTTCATCTTCAATCACCAGAGTGCGCTGGACGCGGTGCTGATGGTGAAGCTCCTGCGCCGCGACCTGACGGGGGTCGGCAAGCAGGAGATCAAGAAGAACCCCATCTTCGGCCCGCTCTTCCGCGCAGCGGGCGTCGTCTTCGTGGACCGCGCCAACACCGCCAAGGCGATCGAGGCGCTGAAGCCCGCCGTCGACGCCCTGCGCCAGGGCCGCTCCCTGGTGATCGCGCCGGAGGGGACGCGCTCGCCCACGCCGCGGCTGGGCCGCTTCAAGAAGGGCGCCTTCCGCATGGCCATGCAGGCGGGCGTGCCGATCGTCCCGGTGGTCTTCCGCAATGTGCTCGACGCCCTGCCCAAGGACGCGCTCGTGGTGCGCCCGGCCACCATCGAGGCGGTCGTGCTCCCGCCGATCGACACGACGGACTGGACGCTCGAGCGCCTGGATGAGGAGATCGAGGCCGTCCGGGTGAAGTACCTCGAGATCCTCGACCCGGTCCAGTAGGGCTGGGAAGCAAGGCTGGGAAGCAATGCAGCTCCGCGTCTCCGTTCTGGGTGCCGGCTCCTTCGGCACCACCATCGCCCACCTGGCGACCCGCAACGCGCCCACCCTGCTCTGGTGTCGGCGCGCCGAGACCGCCGAGGAGGTGAACGCGCAGCACCGA
>JAPUKG010000369.1 GCA_027295775.1 Pseudomonadota bacterium | reverse complement strand
GCTCCGTGAATACCACCCGCTTCCTGCTCATCCGCCACGCAGAGTCCGCGTGGAACGCCGCCGGCCGCTGGCAGGGTCACGGCGACCCGCCGCTCTCCGAGCGGGGCCGCCGGCAGGCCGCCGCGCTGGCCGAGAGGCTGGCCGGCGAGGGCCTGAGCTCTCTCCTGTGCAGCGACCTCCGGCGCGCGTTCGAGACGGCGGAGATCCTGGCCATGAGGCTGGGGCTGTCGCTCCGGACCTCCCCGGTCTTCCGGGAGCTCGACATCGGCAGCTGGACCGGGCTCACGCGGGACGAGCTGGAGGCGCGAGCCAGGGCGGATCTGGCCACCTTCGAGGCGGGCGAGCCGGACTTTCGGCCCGGAGGCGGCGAGAGCCGAAGCGAGATCCGCGCGCGCGTGCGGGGCGGCGTCGAGGACCTGGCGCGACGCGATCCGGGGGCGCGCATCGGGCTCGTGACGCACCTCGGCGTGATCCGGGCGCTCCTGCCGGGCCGCGAGCTCGGTCACGTCGAGACCTGTTGGGCGAGTCTGGCCGAGATCCGGGCGGCTACGGCGTCCGCGTCCCACGCGGGGTCTGGGCCTCCGTGAGCCGCCGGGAGATTCGGTAGAGCAGGCGCGGCGCGAATCGCTTGAAGTAGTAGAGCGCCCACGCCTCGGGAGAGATGGGGGCCACCGCCCGGTTTCGCTGCACCGCCTTCAGGATGTTGCGCGCGACCCGGGCCGGCGTGTAGTTGCGCCGCTCGTAGAGCTCGACCATCCGCGCCTGCGTCGCCGGATCCTCGGCCAACGGGCCGCGCATCGGCGAGCGGGTGGTGATGGGCGTGTTGATCAGCCCCGGGCAGACAGCGGTCACGCCGATGCCGTGGGGCGCCAGCTCCTCGCGGAGCGCCTCGGACAGGCCGAGCACGGCGAACTTGGTGGTGCAGTAGGCGTTGAGGGACGCGGCGGCGAAGTAGCCGGCGGCGGACGAGATGTTCACCACGTGGCCGCCGCGGGCGCGCGCCACCATGGCCGGCACGAAGAAGTGGCAGCCGTGGATCACGCCCTTCAGATTGATCCCGAGGATCCGGCTCCAGTCCTCGAGACTCGTGTCCAGGAAGCCCGCGCCCAGACCGACCCCGGCGTTGTTGACGAGCAGGTCCACCGCCTCGGTCTCGGCGTGCACCCGTTCGGCGAACGCGCTCACGGCGTCCGCGCTCGCCACGTCCACGACACCGGCGATCACCTGGCCTCCGGATCCGCGGATCCGGTCCTCGGTCTCCGCGAGGCCCTCCTGGTCGACATCGCAGATCGCCAGGTTGGCGCCCCGCCGCGCCAGCTCCAGGGCCGTCTCTTTTCCGATCCCGCTCGCGGCGCCTGTGACGAGACCCCAGGTTCCGGAGAGGTTCGACACGTCCATCACGATCCCCCTCCCGTGAGCTCGGGCAGCGGCGGTGGAGACTGGGCGCCGAGCAGCACGCGCGCCCCTTCGAAGACGACCCACACGTCGAGGGCCAGGATCACGGTGCCGAATCCGGCCAGCAGCCACAGGCCTTCCTGGAAGTAGCCGAGCACGTTTCCCGTCATGGCCCAGACGGTGGCCGCGCCCACGGCGATCATCGGTACCAGGGTGTACGCGACGGGCCGGCCCTGGCGCTGGAGCCACACCGACACCACCAGCAGGGTGACCCCCGCGACCAGCTGGTTGGTGGTGCCGAAGAGCGGCCAGAGGATGAGCCCGCCCTGGCCTCCGCCCTGGTTGAGGGCCAGCAGGAGGGCGGCGCCGATGCCCACGGCACCGGCCACGTAGCGGTTGGTGAGGGCGCGGACACCGTACGCCTCGGCCAGCTCGGCGATCACCAGGCGCTGGATGCGCGCGCCCGTGTCCAGCGAGGTCGCCGCGAACGCGATCACCATCACGGCCATGAAGGTCTTCGCGGTTCCGACCGGAATGCCCAGGGAGGCGACGAAGGTCGCGCCGCCGTTCACGAACGCGCCCAGCTTGGCCGAGAGCCCGCTCGCCTCCCCCCAGCTTGCGTAGTGACCGTGCCACTCGGCCGTCGTCGCGAAGCCGGCGGTGGCGGCCAGCACCGCCAGCAGTCCGAGGGTTCCCTCGCCGATCATGCCCCCGTAGCCGATCGGTCGGGCGTCGGTCATGCAGCCGATCTGTTTCGAGGTCGTGCCCGACGCGACCAGGCCATGAAAGCCCGAGATCGCGCCGCACGCGATGGTGATGAACAGGAACGGGATCATCGGCGGCGCGCCGTCGGGAGCTGGAACCACCATCGGTGCCTGGATGGTGGGTTGCAGCACCAGCAGGCCCCCGGTGAGGAGCAGCAGGCCGGTGATGAGCTGATGGGAGTTCAGGAAGTCGCGCGGCTGGAGGAGCAGCCAGACCGGGAGCACCGACGCGACGAACGAGTAGAGGAGCAGGATCCAGACCCAGCCCAGCACCGAGATCCGGGTCAGAGCCGGCACGGCGGCGGCGACCTCGTCGCCGTAGAAGATGGCCGCGACGAGGAGCGCATAGGCGACCAGGGACGGAGCCAGGAGCGCCATCTTGCGCCGGTAGACGATCCAGCCCAGCACCATGGCCACCGCCATCTGGATCCAGATCGGGAAGATCGCGCTCGGCGTCGAAACGAAGAGCGTCCCGATGATGAAGGCGAAGACCGCCAGCACGATCCAGATCAGGAAGGAGATGATCACCAGGAACAGGGTCCGCACCCGCGGACTGATCACGCCGCCCGCGATCTCGCCGATCGAGCGCCCCCGGTTGCGCAGGCTGATGACCAGCGCCGCGAAGTCGTGGACCGCGCCCATGAAGATCGTGCCCAGGGCCACCCAGAGGAGGGCCGGCAGCCAGCCCCAGATGACCGCGATCGCCGGGCCGACGATGGGCGCCGCGCCGGCGATCGAGCTGTAGTGGTGGCCCCAGAGAACGTGCACCGGGGTCGGCACATAGTCGATCCCGTCCTCGAGCTCGCGCGAGGGAACGGGCTCGTCCTCGGCCAGGGCGAAGATCTTCACCGACAGGAAGCGCGAGTAGAAGCGGTAGCCCAGCGCGAAGGCGACGAACACGATCGCGGCCAGCACGGCTGCGTTCATGAGCGGCTACGGTACCACGGGGAGGAGCGCGGGCCCGGCGTAGAAGAGGGGCCCCTGCGGACCGAGCTCCATCCCGCTCCCGATCCACAGGACCAGCATCGCGCTCCACGCGACGCCGAACGCGAGCGCGTACGGCAGCATCAGCGCCACCAGCGTTCCGATCCCGGAGCTCGCGGCGTAGCGCTTCATGAACACCAGGATGATCACCATGTACGGGTTGAGCGGCGTGATCACGTTCGTGACCGAGTCCCCCACCCGGTAGGCCACCTGGGTGAGCTCCGGACTGATGCCGACCTGCATGAACATGGGCACGAAGACCGGCGCCATGAAGGCGTACTTCGCCGACATGGAGCCGATGAAGAGGTTGGCCACCACCACGACCCCGACGAAGCCCACCATCAGGAAGGAGGCGGACAGATCGGCGCGTGCCAACACCTGCCCGCCGGCGATGGCGAAGATCTCGCCCAGACCCGAGTAACGGAAGTAGGCGATGAACTGGGCGGCGAAGAACGCCATCACGATGTAGGGGCCCATGCCCGCCATGGTCTGGCCCATCATGTCGGCCACGTCCCGGTCGCTGCGCAGAGAGCGGGTCGAGATGCCGTAGGCGATGCCCGGGAGCAAGAAGCCGAGGAAGAGGAGGGGCACGATGGCGGTGACCCAGCGCGGGAAGGGCCCGTCCATGCCCGAGAGCGGCGCACCGGGGAGGCCCCAGGCGAGTCCCACCAGCAGGGCGCCGACGGCCGCGGTCCCCATGGCGATTCCCAGCCCGCGTCGTTCGTCGTCGGAGAGTCGCTGCGCCGCCCGATCGTCGGTGGAGACCCGCGCGGGGCCTCCCTCCTCCGGCGTCTTCCGTTCGAAGCGCGGCTCCACCCAGAACGCGGTGACCGCCCAGCCGACCAGGGTGAGGAGAACCGTCGAGCCGATCATGAACCAGAGGTTGGCAGTGGCCGCCACGTGGACCTCGGGGTCGAGGATCTGCGCGCTCTGGGTCGAGAGCCCAGCGAGCAGCGGGTCGAGACTGGTCACCATCAGGTTGGCACTGAAGCCCGCGGACACGCCGGCGAAGACCGCGGCCAGTCCCACCAGAGGCGAGCGTCCCACCGCGCGGTAGAGCGCTGCGGCCACTGGGGGCAGCACCACGTAGCCGGCGTCCAGGCCCACGGACGAGAGCACACCGACGAAGACCATGGTCGGGGTGAGCAGCGCGTTTGGCACCGCCAGCATCACCGTCTTCAGGAACGCGCCGATGAGCCCGGAGCGCTCGGCGACGCCGATGCCGAGCATGCCGACCAGCACCACGCCCAGCGGCGGGAATTCGACGAAGTTTCGGACCATGCTCTTGAGCGCCCAGTAGACTCCGTCCGCGGTCAGCAGGCTCACCGGCCGCACGGGCACCTGCACGAGCTCCCGGGTGGTCGCGCCCGTTGCCTCGTCGGTAACCTGCTGGGACACGGTCTTGTCGACACTCCACTCGAGGTTCACCGCCACCTGGGAGAGGGCCATCACCGCGAGTGCGCCGATCAGGAAGAGGGTGGTGGGATCCGGCAGGGCGTTGCCGACGCGCTCGATGCGATCGAGCCAGCCGGGGCTTCGAGCGGATGCGGCCATCAATCCCCCCTCCCGATCAGGAGCCGTTTCGCCCAGCCTGGAAGGACCCGGACCGCGGCGACGGCAGCACCTGCACCCGCGAGGTCCAGCACGACGTCGGCCCAGGCTCCCTCGCGCGCGCCCGACCAGGCCTGGCGGGCCTCGTCGGAGGCCGCCACCGCCAGCGTGAAGGCGAGCGCCAGCGCGGCGCCGCGCGCTGCGGGCAGCGCCCAGGTGAGCAGCAGCGCGCGGAGCGCCAGCAGCGCGAGCGCCGCGTACTCGAGGGCGTGGAAGCCCTTGCGGACGGCGATGTGAACGATCTCGAGGCTCTCGGGCGAGATGCCGGGGAAGAGCCACTGAAGCAGGGGCCCGAGGATCCGCGAGGTCGATGCCAGGGAGAAGTCATCTCCGCCCAGACCCCAGATCAACCAGGTCCACGCCACAACGGCCCCCCAGGTCGCGATGGCTTCGCCCCGCATTCGAGTGCGGACGGTATCCCGCCGGTGCGATGACGTCACCGGCGCTAGATTCCGCCCTGGAATGGAGGGTGTGAGCGACGAGGGGCTCCAGGGGGACGGGCGCGGTACCGGCAGACTGGAACCGCGCAGGCTCGGCGCGGTGGCGGTCCTGCTGGCCGCCAGCGTGTTCCTGTCCCGGATCACCGGCTACCTGCGCGACGTGGTCCTGGCGAACCGCGTTGGCGCCGGCCCCCTGACCGACGCCTACTACGCCGCCTTCCAGATTCCGGACCTGCTGAACTACCTGCTGGCGGGGGGTGCGCTCAGCATCGCCTTCCTGCCGCTCTACACGCGGGTGCGCAGCCGGCGCGGAGAGGAGGCGGCGGCCCAGCTCTTCGCCACCGTGCTCGGCACCCTGGGCCTGGCGAGCGCCGTGGCCACCGGCCTGCTCTGGATCTACGCGGAGCCGCTGGTGGCGCTCCAGTTTCCCGGCTTCGCGGACGAGACCCGCGCGCTCACGGTCCGGCTGACCCGCATTGTGCTGCCGGCGCAGATCTTCTTCGTGACCGGCGGGATCGTGCGCGCGGTGCTGATGGCGGAGGGCCGCTTCTGGGCCCACGCCCTGGCGCCCCTCCTCTACAACGTCTCCATCGTGGCGGGTGGCCTGGCCACCGGCCATGTGGAGGGATTCGCGTGGGGCGTCCTGATCGGCGCGGTGCTCGGGCCGTGGGGCGTGCCCATCCTGGACCTGGCCCGGAGCCAGCGCCTGCGGCTCCGGGTCGCGCCCTTCGACCCCGTCTTCCGCGGCTATCTCTGGATCGCGCTCCCGCTGATGATCGGGCTCTCGCTCACCACCGTCGACGAGTGGTACGACCGCTGGATCGGCAACACCCTGGGCGTGGGCGTGGTCGCCATCCTGGGCTTTGCGCGCAAGCTGATGCAGGCGCCGGTGGCGGTGGTGGGACAGGCCGTTGCCACCGCGGCACTGCCCACCCTCGCGCACCTGTGGACGAGCGGACGGCGCGAGGAGCTCAACCGCACCCTCCAGCGAACCCTGGAGGGCTCCGCGGCCGTGGCGTTGCTCGCGGGAGCGGCGTGCTTCGTCTTCGCCCGGCCGCTGGTGGAGGTCATCTACCGCCACGGCGCATTCGGGAGCGACGACGCCGCGCGCGTGGCCTCGGTCCTGGCGGTGATGGCGTGGGCGGTCCCGGGCTGGATCGTGCAGCAGGTCGCGGTGCGCGCCTTCTACGCGCGGGAGGACACCTGGCGCCCGATGATCCTGGGCACGGGCGTCGCACTGGCTGCCATTCCGCTCTACCTGGCGCTCTCGGGGCGCGCGGGCGCCGAGGGCCTGGCGGCGGCGGGCGCCGTGGCGATGACCGCGAACGCGCTGGCCACGCTGTGCTGGGCGCGCGTTCGCCACGGCGCGCCGGAGCTCCCGGCCCTGGCGAGGAGCGGGGCGCGCGCGGCCTTCGTCGCCGTGCTCGCCTCGGTTCCATGTCTCTATCTCCTGGACGCCCTCGACCCGCTGGGCGGGCAGGGCACGGCGGGCGCGCTGCTTCAGCTGGCCGTCGGCGGCACGGTCTTCGCGGCGATCGGCGGCACCGGCATCGCGCTGGTGGGGGGCGAGGCCCTGCGCTCGTTGGCCGCTCGCGCCTGGGCGCGTCTGCCGTTCACGGGCTCTCCGCGCGAGTGACCTCCCGGCGGGCGACCCCGGGCTCGCGGGCGAGTGATACGATCCGCGCATGGCGCCGCACCTGCTCCCGCCCGAGCGACTGGCCGGCCAGGGCCTCGATCCGCAGCAGGAGGAGTCCGGCAACCGCGCCATCTGGGCACTCCTGACGGACCCGGAGGTCTGCGACCAGGTCGACCTGGTGCTCACCTATCGGCACGGCGGTCCGGACCCCGACGCCTACGAGGTCTGGGCGCGGCGCGGCCTCGTGCGCTTCCGCCGCTGCCTCGAGGACGACGGCTCGGTCGGTTACGAAGTGCTCGAAGTTCTGGGTCATAACCCCTTGGAACGACAGGACTCCCACGCTCTCCGCACGGTGGCGGAGGAACGCGGGGCGGCGCGCGCTTCGGGACACTCGGGCGACGATCCGGCCCGCCGCTTCATCGCCGCCTCCGAGCAGAGCTACCCCTTCGGCTACGAGCGGGTCGCCCAGCTGTTCGATTCGCCGAACGCACCCGACCTCGCCATCTCGCCCGAGGACTGGAGCTTCGGGACCCAGCCCGGGCAGCACGGGGCCCTGAACGTGCGCCAGTCCCGCGCGCCGCTGTGGCTGGCCGGCTCGAGGGTTCGCCCGGGGCACTACGACCTGGGCGCCCGCGCTGTCGACATCGCCCCCACTGCGCTGGCCGCCCTCGACTTCCCGCGCATCGACGGACTCGACGCCAGCGGCCGCTCCTCCACCGACCGCGGCGTCGACCCCGACGTGTACCTGGCGCGCCAGGACGGCAGAGTTCTCGAGGAGATTCTCGACTTCGACGAGAAACCCCCGGAAAGGCTCTATTTCTTTCTCCTGGATGGCATCCATCCCACGG
>JAPUKG010000368.1 GCA_027295775.1 Pseudomonadota bacterium | reverse complement strand
GGCGGCGAGGCGGCCTCCACCGGCTGGGCCAGGAAGAAAACGAGCGCCAGGCTCGCGATCGTACCACCGTGGAGTCGTCTCATGGATTCGGCCTTCCGGTCCGCATGCCGAGCGGTTCGGCACTCCCCGGCCCGTCTCGAGGCAATCGTTCAAGAGGCTCTTCGGCGGGCATCACAGGGGCGTGAACACGCAGGGGAAGTGTGCTGAAGCGGAACCGGCAGACCGTGAGCAGCCAACCGGAAGGGCGCACGCAGCAAAGGCGCCCTCAGCAGCGAGGCGCATTCGTGGGGTAGGGTGGAGGTCGAAGATCCGGCGAGCGGTGTGTGATGGAGCGCGCCCGCCATCTCGGCGCTGCGACCGAGGACGTGGTAGGTGTTCGGTCCGCCTCGGGTCGAGCACCCGATCCCTCGGTGTCCTGCTCGCCTGCGCGCGAGAAGGCAGGGGCCCCGAATGCATCGCCGCCAGCGCGCTGCTCCCGGACTGAGGCCTACCAGCTCTCTCCGTACGGGCGCAGGTCCACTTCGAAGCTCCAGGCCGAGCGTTCCTGCCGGGTCAAGAAATGGACCGTGTCCGCGATCGCACTCGGCTGGGCGAAGTACTCGTCCGGGCGGTCGGCGAACGCCTTGCGGGTCCAGGGCACGTCGATCACGGCATCGATCACCACGTAGGCGACGTGGACACCCTGGGGCCCGAGACTTCGCGCCATCGACTGGGCGAGGATGCGCTGGGCGGCCTTGGTCGGCGCGAACGCCGCGAAGTTCGCCTTGCCGCGCCACGCCGACGTGTTGCCGGTGACGACGATGTGTCCGGCGCCCTGCTTCAGCATGTCGGCTGCGGCCTGCTGGCCGCAGTGGAGCAGGGACATCACGTTGACGCGGAAGGTGAGCTCCAGCGTCTCGGGCTTCACCTCCATGAAGTGATTGAACGCGCCGGCCGCCGCATTGTGCACGTACACCTCGACCGGACCCAGGTCGGCGCGGATCGCGTCGAAGGCGTCGGCGACGGCACCGCGATCGCCGATGTCCACGGGGTAGCCCCGGGCGCCGGGGATCCGTTCTGCCAGCGCCTCCAGCCGCTCCGCGGTCCGCGCCAGCATGGCCACGCGATCCCCCGCCGCGGCGAAGCGCTCGCAGATGGCCGTCCCGGTTCCGGGGCCCACGCCGGCCACCACACACACGCGTCCGCTCATCTCGTTCTCCCAATGGAAAGGCCTGCAGTGGACGGGCCTACCGTGTCCCGATGGTAGCTCGGGATCCGGTACCTTCTGTCCGCGATGATCGAGGTCCGCGATCTCGTCTTCTCGTACGCGGGCTCGGCGGAGCCTACGATCCGCGAGCTCGGCTTCACCGTCGCGCCGGGTGAGATCTTCGGCTTCCTGGGCCCGAGCGGGGCTGGGAAGAGCACGACTCAACGGATCCTGGTGGGGCTCCTGCACGGCTACGCCGGAGCGGTTCAGGTGCTCGGCGGGGATCTTCGCCAGGCGGGCCCGGAGTACTACGAGCGGATCGGGGTCTCGTTCGAGGTGCCGAACCTCTACCTGAAGCTCAGCGCGGTGGAGAATCTCCGCTATTTCGCCGCCCTCTACGAGGGCGAGACCGAGGACCCGGGACGGCTGCTCGAGAAGGTCGGGCTGTCGGCCGACGCCGACACCCGGGTCTCCCACTTTTCGAAGGGCATGAAGGTGCGTCTGGGCTTCGTGCGCGCACTCCTGAACAAGCCCGATCTCCTGTTCCTCGACGAGCCGACCGCCGGGCTCGACCCGGTGAACGCCCGGAACATCAAGGAGATCATCCGCGAGGCGAAAGGGGAGGGGCGGACGATCTTCCTGACGACCCACGACATGGCGGTGGCCGACCAGCTCTGCGACCGCGTGGCTTTCATCGTCGAAGGCGGGCTCTCCTGCGTCGACTCGCCCCGGAAGCTCAAGCTCCAGCATGGCCGCAGGGCCGTGCGGGTCGAGTACTCGCGGAACGGCGCGCTCGAGAGCCGAGAGTTCCCACTCTCGGCTCTCGCGGAGAACGACGACTTCCTGGCCCTGCTGCGCGACCGTGCCGTGGAGACCATCCACACCCAGGAGACCACGCTCGAGGGCGTCTTCATCAACGTGACCGGCCGGAGTCTCTCGTGAACGGGCGCCGCTTTGTGGTCGCCCTGCGCTGGGACTTGCAGCTCCAGTGGCGCTACGGGTTCTTCGTCGTCGGGATCGTCATCGCTGTCTTCTGGATCGCCGTGATCCGGTCGCTTCCGACGGCGGACCCATCCGGCCTGATCCCCGTATTCGTGGTCGGCAACATGACCGTGACCACCTTCTTCTTCGTTGCGGGGCTGGTCTTCTTCGAGAAGGGGGAGGGCACACTGGAGGCGCTGGTCGTGACGCCACTGCGCTGGAGCGAGTATCTGGGCTCGAAGGTCGTCACCCTCACGGTGCTGGGCGGCGTCGAGACCCTCGCGATCGTCGTCGGGGTGCAGGCGGGCGGGTTCGCCTGGCTCCCCGTCGCCCTGAGCCTCGCGGTGATGGGCGCCCTCTACACCCTGCTGGGTTTTCTCACCGCACTGCGCTTCGACTCGGTGACGGACTTCCTGCTGCCCGCCGGCCTCGTGGTCGCCCTGATCGAGCTACCGCTGCTCGACTTCCTGCAGGTCTGGGAGAGCCCCATCTTCTATCTGTGGCCCACGCAGGCGGTGCTGATCCTCGCCGAGGCTTCCATCGCACCGGTCTCCAGCGCCGAGCTCGTCTATGCCGGCCTCTACTCGGCGGTCTGGGTCGCGATCCTCTTCGCCCTGGCGATGCGCTCCTTCCACGCCTTCGTCGTGCGCTCGACGGGGGATCGCTAGAGTCGCGTCTCGAGGAGGGACACTCGATGCGAGCCGTCTCGCTGCTCTCCGCGCTGGGTCCGATCGACGCCCGGAGCGTCTCGCGGGACTCGTTCCTGAAGTGGGTGTTGCTCATCCCGCTGGTGGTCCTCGTGCTCCTTCGCTTCGGGGTCCCGGAGCTCAGCGGCTGGCTGGAGCGGGAGCACGCGTTCGATCTGCGCCCGTACTATCCGCTCGTCGCGAGCTACCTCGTCGTGCTCTTCACCCCGCTGCTCGTCGGCACCGTGCTCGGCTTCCTACTGCTCGACGAACGCGACGACGACACCCTGACCGCGCTTCTGGTGACGCCGGTCTCCCTGAACGGGTACCTGCTCTACCGGCTCGGTGTGCCGATCGCGGTGTGCCTGGCCGCGAACCTGGCGGCGCTGCCGCTGACGGGCCTGGTCGAGCTGGGCTGGAGCCGGATCGTGCCGATCGCGGCGATCGCCGCCGTGGAGGCGCCCATCGTCGCGCTCTTCCTGGCCTCGGTAGCCCAGAACAAGGTCCAGGGGTTCGCGTGGAGCAAGTTGGTGAGCGGTGTCCAGGCCCTTCCCTTGCTGGCCTGGTTCGTGGAGGCGCCGTGGCAGTACGCGGCCGGGGTGGTCCCCGGCTACTGGCCGGCGGCCGCCTTCTGGGCGGCCAGCGCCGGCGACGACGCGTCCTTCGCGGGCTTCCTGGCGGTGGGCGCGGCCGTCCACGCCGCTGTGCTGTGGGCCCTCCTGCGGCACTTCCGGACCGTCATGCACCGCTGAGAGGCGCTGCGGGAACTGATCGGATGGCTCGGGAGTCTCCTGTACACTCCCCGCCGCGCTGGGGGACCGGGGGACGTAAAATGGGGTTCCCCCCCGGCCGACCTCCAGTTAGGGGCCCGAGTTGCCGATGAGAGAGGGACACCTCGGGTGCGGGGAAGCTCCGCCCCGCGCATTCACCGGAGGCTGTGGATGAAAGTCTGGATCGACGCGACGAGCTCCAACGCGAGCGTCCGCGTCTTCGGCATGAGCCTATTGGAGCGGATCCTGCGCGGCCTGGCGCTGGCCGCCCGGGAGACCAAGAATCAGAACGGCGTTCGGTTGAGCGAGATCCGCGTGGCGCTGCCGGCCGGGGCCCCGATCCCGGCAGATCTGCCAGCGGATCTCTGCGACGCGCTGCCGATGGCCTGGGTGAACGACGGAGCGCCTCTGGTCTCGGCTCTCGCGGACGCGCTGGCCGATGCGGCGAGTGAGGCGGTGCTGGTGCTGTCCGCCGACAGCATCATCGACACGCGTCTTTTCGAGCACCTGCTGCGGACGTCCGGCAACCTCGCCTTCGTGTGCGGCGCCCAGGGTGAGCGCGCCGCTGCGCTGCGCATCGAGCCGCCCCTCGAGCCCGTGGGCGCCGACGTGACGACGGTTCTCCAGCTCGCCGACAGCGCCCTGGCGGCGAGCACGGTCAAGCCCATGGACGAGCGCGCCTTCCCGGGATACATCCGCAAGCTTCGTCGGAGCCTGCCGCCTTACGTCTTTCGCGTGTCCGGCGCCGGTGGTGGCAGGCGGTTCGAGCGCTTCCTGTTCCGCTCGAACTACAAGGGCTCGACCGATTTCATGACCAAGTACGTGTACCCGCCTCTGGTCTGGCGGATACTCCGGCCGCTGGCGCGGTACCGCGTTCATCCCAACTGGGTCAGTGGGGTGAGTGTCGTCCTCACCTTCGCCGCCATCCCGCTCTTCGCCATGGGCATGTGGGTGGAGGGGCTGATCCTCGCCTACACGATGAGCGTTCTCGACTCCGTGGACGGGAAGCTTGCGCGCACCACCTTCCGCGCGTCGAAGCTCGGCAACGTGCTGGATCACGGACTCGACCTGATCCACCCGCCCATGTGGTACGTGGCCTGGGCCTGGGCCCTGGGCGGTGGCGACGTCGGATCCGGGGTGTTCCAGGCGTCGATCGCCTGGACCGTGTGGTATGTCCTCGACCGGGGCATCGCCCAGGGCTTCAAGCGCCGCACCAATCGCTCCATCCATGCCATCGCGCCGCTGGACGTGCGCATGCGTACCTTCATCTCCCGGCGCAACGTGAACCTGCCGCTCTTCACCGTGGCGCTTCCGCTCGGCCTCGGAATTCCAGCCTTCTATCTGATGGCGGCCTGGCAGGTGGTGAGTGCCCTCTTCCACCTGCAGCGGCTGGTCAAGTTCTGGAACTACCAGCAGGAGCCGACGCCCGGACAGGGGGAGCGAGACGGGGCGCCGCAGCCCGCCTGAGCGAACCACCGCGCTGGCAGTGGTGTCGTACGGCCCAGGAGGTGAGCCATGGCCCCGTCCCGTCATCGATCCCTTCTGGTCTCTCTCGTGGCGCTTCCCCTGCTCGGTATTGCGGCAGGGGCGGCGGCAGACACCGGCGCCGGACACTGGATCTTCGACCACCCCTTCTTTCCGCACCGCGCCCGTATCGGCGTCCAGGTGCAGCCGATGAGCCCGGAGCTCCGCGTCCACTTCCACGCGCCGGAGGACCGCGGGCTGCTGGTGAATCGGGTCGAGGCGGGCCGACCCGCCGAGGCCGCCGGTCTCAGCGTCGGCGACGTGATCCTGACCGCCTCCGGCGAGCCCATGCGCCAGCCCTACGATCTTGTTCGGGCGGTGGGCCTGGTCGAGTCGGGCGAGTCGATCGAGCTCGTGGTGCTGCGCGGAGCGAAGCAGAAGAAGATCCAGGTGGCGCCGGAGGGCGAGGCCACGCCGTGGGTGGATCCGCAGCGTCTGGGCGCCGAGTGGCTCGAGCGGGGGCGACACCACGGCGGGGAGGAGCTGCGCCGCAGACTGCACGACCTCGAGCAACGCTTCGAAGAGTTCGAGCGAGAGCTGCA
>JAPUKG010000367.1 GCA_027295775.1 Pseudomonadota bacterium | reverse complement strand
GAGCCGCTTCAGGCAGGGGTAGATGGCGGGCAGGTTGACCGGCCAGAAGTAGGAGATGCCCTCCTCGAGCACGCACTGGAGCGCGTAGCCGTGCATCGGCTGGAACTCGAGGACACCGAGGATGGCGTGGCGGAGGGACATGGGGGATGGGTCAACTCTCTATATGATGCTTTCTAATATCCCGCTCGGACCCAAGTCAAGGAAATTGGGGCCGGTATTCTTGACCCTTAAGGTCTGGATATTGCAAGTCTCTCCACAGTGACCTACTCAAGAATTCTCCAGGCGTGCCCGCAGAACCCCTTGTCTACCGAACCCCCACGCCAGGAAAGACGCCAGGAGAGGCCATGGCAGCCGGCGCCCCCCTCCCCCAGATCGAGAAATCTCTTTTGGAACAAGTGTCTCCGGCCATCGACCGAGGCGCCATGGAGCATCGCTCGGCCGAAGAGATCCTGACCTGGGCGATCAAGAATTTTCATCCGCGCCTGGCCCTGTCCGCGTCGTTCGGCGCGCCCGAGGGCATGGTGGTGCTGGACATGATGCAGCGGATCCGGCCCGGCGCCCGGGTCTTCCTGATCGACACCGGTCGGCTCCCCCAGGCCGTCTACGACCTCGTGGACCGGGTGCGCGATCGCTACGACCTCCAGGTCGAGATCGTCTTCCCGCGCGCCGACGACGTGCAGGAGATGGTGCGCGAGAAGGGCGCCAACCTCTTCTACGAGTCGCTCGAGAACCGCCAGCTCTGCTGCCGCCTGCGCAAGGTGGAGCCCATGCGCCGCTACCTGGGGGGCTTCGACGCCTACGTCACCGGGCTCCGCCGCGAGCAGAACGCCAACCGCGCGGGCACGCCCAAGGTGATGCTCGACGAGTCGGCCGGAGGCGTGGTCAAGGTGAACCCGATCGCCGACTGGAGCCAGGACCAGGTCTGGCAGTACGTGCGACGGAACACCGTGCCGGTGAACCGGCTGCACGGGGAGGGCTACCCCTCGGTTGGCTGCGAGCCGTGCTCCCGCGCGATCGCCCCGGGAGACGATCCCCGGTCCGGCCGCTGGTGGTGGGAGAACGAGGACAGCAAGGAGTGCGGGCTTCACGTGGACGAGGAGCAGGGGTCCGGCATCTGAGTCTCTCCCGACGTCAGTTCACGGCGGCCGCGCTGTCGATCACCGGCGGCATCGGTCTGCTTCCCGCCCGGGCGCTGGCGGGCTTTGGTCGGTTGCTGGCAGCTCCGCCCGCCCTGAGTCCGGATCTCGAGGGGGTCCTCGGCGGGAGCGACTTCGTGTACGTCTCGCCCCTGAAGAGCGACGGAACCGAGAGCCGCTGTCACGCCGAGGTCTGGTACGCCTGGATCGATGGGGCCGTGGTGATGATCGCGTCGAGCGAGGGCTGGAAGGCGCGCAGCATCGGGCGCGGACTCGATCGCGCGCGCATCTGGGTCGGCGACTACGGGCGGGTGAAGGGGCTCGACGCCGGGAGCGAGCCCTTCCGCAACGGGCCGCACTTCGAGGCGAAGGCGGCGGTGCGAAAGGACGACGCGCTCCTCGAGAAGCTCCTGACGGCGTATGAGGCGAAGTACCCGGCCGAGATCGTCAAGTGGAAGCCCCGCTTCCGCGCGGGACACGCCAGCGGCGAGCGCGTGCTGATCCGCTACGTCCCCGAGCCCGCCGCGCCTTAGGCCTCAGACGACCAGCTTGTGGATGGCCTTGAACTCCGGGGCCCGGGAGTCGCGGAGCCATTCGAAGAGGACTCCCTCGACGCTCGCGGGCACGGCGGCGGAGCCGGTCATCTTCTCGAAGGCGGTCCGGTCCTCGAGCGGGAAGCGCGAGGTGATGGCGTCGCGCACGATCTGTACGCGGTAGCCCTCGGTCAGCAGGTCGTGGACGGTCTGGCACACGCAGACGTGGGTCTCGATGCCCGCCACCACCACCTGGTCCCGGCCCGTGGAGCGGAGGTGCTCGGACAGCCCGTCCGCTCCGAGACACGAGAAGCTCCGTTTGGGAAAGAGCTGGGCGGACTCGGGCACGTGCACCGCGACCTCCGCCCGCGTCGAGCCGAGCCGCTCGGGGTACTGCTCGGTCACGATCACCGGGATGCCGAGGGTGGCGGCGCCGCGGAGGAGCCTGCCGGTCGCCTCGATCACCCGCGCCTCTTCGTGCAGCTTGTCCCGGTACGACTCCTGGACGTCGATCACCAGCAGGACCGACTCGGAGGCGTCCGCGACCCGGGTGTGCGGAGGCAGGGGGCGGCGAGGTTGCTCGGGCATCTGCGCAGTCACTCCTGTCGAACGTAGTTGCGGAGGCGTCCGATGGCGTCGATCTCCACGTCGACGACGTCGCCGTCATGGAGCCAGCGCGGTGGATCGCTCGCCGCGCCAACTCCCGCCGGCGTTCCGGTGAGGATCACGTCGCCGGGCTCGAGAGTCATGAGCTTCGAGGCGAAGGAGATGAGCTCCGACACCGGGAAGATCATCTCCTTGGTGCGCGCGTCCTGGCGCAGCTCGCCGGAGACGACGCAGCGAAGACCGAGGTCCTGCGGGTCGGAGACCTCGTCCGCGGTGAGCAGCACCGGGCCCAGGGGCGCGAAGCTGTCGCAGGACTTCCCGAGGAAGTGCTGGCCGCGGGTATTCTGGAAGTCCCGGGCGGTGACGTCGTTGGCCGCGGTGTAGCCCGCGACGCATCCGAGCGCTTCCTCGACCGCCACGTTCCGGGCGCGACTGCCGATCACCACGGCCAGCTCCGCCTCGTAGTCGACCTGCTGCGAGGCCCGCGGAATCACGATCTCGGCGCCGGGTCCGATCACCGAGGAGCTCGACTTGATGAACAGGACCGGCTGCTCGGGCGGCTCCCGCTGCCCTCGCTCCAGGGCGTGAGACGCGTAGTTGCGCGCCACGCCGATGATCTTGCCGGGGCGCGGGACCGGCGCACACAGGTGAACGCTGCGACTCGGGAGCGCCACGCCCGCGCGCACCAGGTCCGGGGCGTCGTAGCGCTCGACGGAGTCGAGCACCCAGGCGAACGACTCTTCCGCGGCGCGGCGGGCGCTGGCTCCCCGGCGCAGGAACTCGACCATGTCGCTGGGCAGGAGCGAGTCCGCCTGGGCCTCGGGCGCACCCACGTCGTCGAACGAGAGGCGCACCAGGAGTGCGCGGTTCAGGTCGACGATGTCTCCCGCGCGGGGACCCGGCGGGATGACCGCGCCCAGGCGGCGCGCCCGCAGGCCGCTCCAGTCCAGGGTCTCGAAGCCGAGCGCCGCCTCGCTGAGGCTGCCCTGCGTGTCGCCGCCGCCGTCGCGATCCTCACGCCGTTCGAAGGTGACCAGCTGCACCCGGCTCCCCCAGCCCGGCCATCCGCGGCCCGACCCAGGATCTGCAGCGGCAACACGCAAGCAGCGCGGGCGCAACGCGTGCGCAGGATCGGGGTCCAACTCCGCACTCTCTCTCCGGCTGCGCCGGTGGAGTCTTTTCCCCGCTCTTTTCGGTCAAGACTGCGAACGAACTCGCCGATGAGTCCAGGTCGGGGAAGAGGGTAACACGGAGACGCCAATGAGACTTGCGTCGAACCTGAAGAGCGCGATCGGCCTCGCGGCGTTCTCGGTGACCCTGCTCCTGAGTGCCCCCGGTGTGCAGATCGCCCGGGCGGGAGAGGCATCCTCCGCCGAGTTCGATCGCTTCCTCGCCTACACCCGCAGCGAGGCCCAGCGACCCGACCTCGCCGCCACCGCCACCGCCACCGAGAAGGACGGCCCGAGCTGCGCCGTTGGGCGGCGCCCGGCCGGCGAGTCGATGTCCGAGACCATGGCGCGCGCGCTGCGTCAGCTGGCCCTCCAGACCGGCGGCGGCCAGGAGCCCGTCGATCCCACCAAGCTGACCCCGCTGAACGGCCGGGGCTACAACTACGGCCTCGCCCCCATGGCCCTCGACCACACCAAGCTCCAGCTCGAACTGCGCCAGCCCCGCTAGCAAGGAGGCCCCGGCTGGGCGTGGAGGCCCCTGCAAGCCGGCCGTAGGCCGGCGCGCAGTAGGCGGGGCCCTGCCAGGCGTGGGAAACTGGCCCGCTTCTGTGCCATCCTGCTCGGGATCTTGGCTCGAGGCTGTGCGCCCCCTCGGGTTCCTGGAGCGCCATGAACCCCGCCTCCACGCTTCGCCTCCGGCGCCTGACCGGCTTCTTCGCCGCCTGCTGGGCGCTGCTGGCCATCGGGCTGTCAGTTTCGGTGCTGGTCTCGCCGCGCAGCGAGCTCGCCCTGCCCGTCAACTGCTCCTTCGTGGCGGGCGTCGCCGTCGTGCACTGGGCGAGTCCCGAGGCCCACCGGGCGGGCGTCTCTCGCGGCGACCGCATGCTCCGCATCGACGGCATGCCCACGATGCACGTCATCCGAGCTGGGACGAGCTTCCTTCGCCCGGGCGTCCCCAACGACTACGAGTTCCGGAAGCGGAGCGGGCGCGTCCTGAACGTCTCGCTCACCCCCACGCCGGCCGACACCACTCAGCGGACCAGCGCGGTGCTCCTGCACCTGGGGCTCCTGGCCGTGAGCGCGCTCTATCTCCTGATGGGTGCGATCGTGTGGTGGAACAAGTCGGAACGCGCCGAGGGCTGGGCGTTCCACCTGTTCTGCTGCTCGGTGTCCGTGCTCGCGGCCACCGCCATTCGCATCGACTTGATCCCGTGGTCGGCGTCGCGCGTGCTGGCGAACTTCCCGTTGCTCGGTGCGACCGCCTTCCACTTCTTTACGTCGTACCCGATCGAGCCGGACTGGATCGTTCGCCACCGCCGCATCCAGGTGGTTCCGTACGGCGTGGCGCTCCTGATCGCGCTGGCCGTGCTCTCGGAGGAGGCACTCGGGATCCCGCCCGAGTGGGTGGCCGGACTGGCGCTCTGCTATGGCGCCGGCCTCGGGCTGGTCTCGATCATGGTGCTGGCTCGCCAGCGCCGCCCCGCACGGGAGGCCGGGCTCGGCGATCGCGCGGACTTCATGCTGCTGGCGAGCGTGGTGAGCTTCTTGCCGGCGCTGCTCGTGCTGATCGCCGAGTACTTCATCTCCACGCCGCTGCCCGGGTACGTGGCGATACTGTGGCTGGCCTTCTTCCCGGTCGCCGTGGGCTACGGGATGCTGCGCAAGCAGCTCTTCGAGTTCCGCCTGCTCGCCCGCTCCTCCGCCGCCTACGGCGCCACGTCCCTCGCCATCACCGGGGTGTTCGCCCTGCTCATCACCTTCGCCGACGTGGCGGTCGAGCTGGTCGGTCTGAACGTGCGCTCGGTGCAGGTGGCGTTCCTGTTCCTGGCGATCATCGCCTTCGACCCCCTGCGCCGCCGCTTGCAGCGCCTCGTCGACGGCATCTTCGACCGCGATCGGGCGCGCTACCGGGTGGTGGTGCGCGAGATCTCCGAGGCGATGGTCTCCATGCTCTCCTTGCGCGAGATCGGCGACCGCATCCTGGTCGCGCTCACGGACACCATGGGCGTGGAGCGCGCCATGGTGCTGCTCTTCGACGAGTCCGATCGGGTGCTGCGCCCGATGGCCTGGCGGGGCGACTGGGACGACGACGGCATCCGCACCGAGATCCCCGCGGAGCACTCCATCTGGAAGCACCTGTGGATGCGCCGCGAGGAGCTCTCTCGCGTCGACTTCGACGACGAGCCCGATCCCGAGAACCGGGAGGCCTGCTGGGACGTCTTCGACACCCTTGAGATCGAGCTGCTCGTCCCCATCCTGTTCGGCGTCGACCTGCTGGGCGTGATCGCCGTGGGCCGGAAGCTCTCGGGCGAGCGCCTGGTGCTGGAAGATCGCCAGCTCATGCGCACGCTCGCCAACCAGAGCTCCATCGCCATCGAGAACGCCAAGGCCTTCGACGAGATTGCCAAGCTGAACGAAACGCTGGAGGCTCGGGTGGAGGAGCGGACCCGCGAGCTGCGCGACACCCAGGATCAGCTGATGCAGAGCGAGAAGCTCAAGAGCATGGGTCAGATGGTGGCGGGCGTGGCCCACGAGCTCAACAACCCGATCGGCTTCATCCACGCCAACATGCAGCTCCTGGACGAGTACATCCAGAAGCTCGTCGAGGGCCAGCGCACCGAGACCGACACCGAGCGGATCCGCGAGGCCATCGGAAAGCTGATCTCGCGCAGCCGCGAGGGCACCGAGCGCGTGAAGCAGATCGTGCAGAACCTGCGCACCTTCTCGCGCATGGACCAGGCGGAGCTGCAGGACGCGAACCTGCACGAGGAGATCGACCGCACCATCGGGTTCATGGAGCCGCGTTTGAAGGGCGGGGTGGAGGTGGTGCGCGAGTACGGAACACTGCCCACCGTGCGCTGCTACGCGGGTCAGCTCAACCAGGTCTTCCTGAATCTGCTGATGAACGCCTGCGACGCCCTGGGCAGCGAGGGGAAGATCACCATCCGCACGCGCCAGGGCGGGATCGGAGTGCGCCTCGAGTTCCACGACGACGGCCCCGGGATCCCGCTGGACGTGCAGAGCCGGCTGTTCGACCCGTTCTTCACCACCAAGCCAGTCGGGCAGGGGACGGGCCTCGGGCTCTC
>JAPUKG010000366.1 GCA_027295775.1 Pseudomonadota bacterium | reverse complement strand
CTCTGGATCTATCGCCTCGGCCTGGAGCACGCCAAGCAGTTCCTGCTGACCGGCGACGCCATCGATGCGGCGACTGCGTTGCGGATCGGGCTGGTCTCGCGGGTCTATCCCGCCGACGAGCTGCCGGCGCGGGTGGAGGAGTACGCGATGAAATTCCAGCACATCCCCGCCAACCAGCTGGCGCTCAACAAGCTGCTCGTCAACCAGGCATTCGAGAACATGGGTCTGCGCACCACGCAGCTGCTCGGCACCTTCTTCGACGGCGTCACCCGCCACACCGAGGAGGCGTACCGCTGGGCCGAGTCCTTCAAGGAGAAGGGCTTCCGCGAGGTCATCCGAGAGCGAGACCGGCCTTGGGGCGACTACGGCGAGCGCAAGCGCGACTGAGCGTTCGGGCTGGCTCGGTGCCGATGCGTCTCGGCGTACTCGGGGGGGAGGGGATCCAGGCCGAGGATCGCGTCGGCCGCCTTCTCGGCGATCATCATCACCGGCGCGTAGATGTTGCCGTTGGTGATCGAGGGCATCGCGGAGGCGTCCACCACGCGAAGTCCGTCGAGGCCGTGCACGCGAAGCGACACGGGGTCGACGACTGCGAGCGCGTCGGTTCCCATCCGGCAGGTGCAGGAGGGGTGAAGGGCGGTCTCCCCTTCCTGCGCGACCCACTCCAGGATCTCCTTCTCGGTCTCGACCCCCGGACCGGGTGAGAGCTCGCCCTGGTCGAGCTCGCGGAAGGCGCGCTGACCCAGGATGTGCCGGGCGCACTCGATCGCCTCGATCCACTCGCGCCGGTCCTGCTCGGTGGACAGGTAGTGGAAGCGCAGGCGCGGGGGCACGCGCGGATCGGCGGAGCGGATGCGCACCGTGCCGCGCGCGTCCGAGCGCATCGGGCCGACGTGGACCTGATAGCCGTGGCCGCGCGTCGGCCGGGTGCCGTCATAGCGGATCGCCAGGGGCAAGAAGTGGAACATCAGGTTCGGGTAGTCGACCGAGGCATTGCTGCGCACGAAGCCGCCCGCCTCGAAGTGGTTGGTCATGCCCGGGCCGGTTCCCGCCAGCCACTGGAGCCCGATCCACGGGCGCCAGCGCCAGCGAAGGCTCGGCGCCATCGAGACCGGCTTCGTGCAGGCGTGCTGGACGTAGACCTCGAGGTGGTCCTGGAGATTCGCGCCGACGCCCGGCAGGTCGTGCACGACCTCGATGCCGAGCTCGTCGAGCAGGGACGCGGGGCCGACGCCGGAGACCTGGAGGAGCTGGGGCGAGTTGATCGCGCCGCCACAGCAGATCACTTCGTCGGCGAGGACCCGTTCGCTGCGCCCGCGCCAGACGTACTCCAGCCCCACCGCGCGCCGTCCCTCGAACAGGATGCGGGTGGCGAAGGCTCGGCACAGCACGTCGAGATTCGGGCGGTTCCGCACCGGGTGGAGGTACGCCCGGGCGGCGCTCCAACGCAGGCCCCGGCGGATGTTCCGGTCGAAGCGCCCGAAGCCCTCCTGGCGATAGCCGTTTACGTCGTCGGTGAGCTCGTAACCGGCCTGCTCCGCCGCCGCAAAGAACCCGTTGAAGAGGAGTCCCTCGGCGCGTCCCCGCTCGAGCACCAGCGGGCCGTCGCGCCCGCGGAAGACGTCGTCCCCATCCGCGCACGACTCCATGCGCTTGAAGTACGGTAGGCAGTGGGCGTAGCTCCAGTGCGCGAGACCCGGCCGCTCTGCCCAGCCGTCGAAGTCCAATGGGTTTCCGCGCTGGAAGATCATGCCGTTGATGCTGCTCGAGCCGCCCAGGATCTTGCCGCGCGCGTGGTAGATCCGGCGCCCGGCCATGTGCGGCTCGGGCTCCGAGCGATAGCCCCAGTCGTAGAAGCGGCTGCCGAGCGGAAACGGGAGCGCGGCCGGCATGTGGATCAGGACGTCCCACCACGCGTCGGTGCGGCCGGCCTCGAGAACCAGGACGCGCCGTCCGGGGTCGGCGCTCAGGCGGTGGGCGAGCGCACAGGCCGCCGAGCCGCCGCCGACGATCACGATGTCCCAGTGACGATCGCTCACGCCCGAGTCAGGTCGCGCAGCGCCCGGATCGTCTCCCGGCCGACCTCCGAGTCCAGGCGCGTCAGCCCCAGCAGCGCGGAGAGCCACAGCCCGTCCGCCGCCAGGCGCACGATGGTGGCCGTGGTCCGGTCGATCCCGTCGGCCTCGAGGCGCTCGTGCCAGCGCGCGAAGTGCTCGCGCACGGTCTCGAGGTGCGCCGAGTCCCGGCCCAGGGTGGCCAGGATGCCCGCCATCAGCTGCGCCGAGTTGTCGGCGGGCTTCCCCTCCTCCGTCACGGTCGACGCCAGGTAGGCCCGGGTCCAGGCGCCCGCCCGCCCGTCGTCGGCATCGGAGAGGGCCTCGAGCTCGCGGTCGAAGCGCTCGAGCATCCGCTCGCACAGGCCGGCCACCAGCGCCTCCTTGGACGCGAAGTGGTACAGGAGCCCGCCCTTGCTGATGCCCGCGTCCGCGGCAATGGCGTCCAGGACCAGTCGGGTCGGGCCGCCGGCCAGGAGCCGCGCCTCTGCGGCGTTCAGGATTCGCTCCCGGGCGTCCGCCATGGTCTTGTGTTTATACCGTCTGGACGGTACAAATCAACCCTGGAGAGGCCGGGAATTGACGAGCTCAGAGAGTTTTCCCGAGAGCGCCGACATCGTGATCGTGGGGGTGGGCGGCATCGTCGGCTCGACCCTCGCCTACTTCTTGAGCGAGCTCGGCGTGCGCAACATCGTCGGCCTCGAGAAGGCCGGCGCAATCCCGTCCGACATCGCCTCCACCGCCCACGCGTCCGACTTCATCTTCAACACCTCGCACGACTGGGCTACCTCACCTCGCCGTGGTGGTGCCCCGAGCTCGAGACGAACATCGCCCTGGGCTTCGTCCCCGTCGGCCTCTCCGACATCGGAACGCCGCTCATGGTGGAGCTGCCGGAGCCGTACGCCGAGTGCCCGGGTCAGCCCGTGCACGCCGAGGTCTGTGCCGTTCCGTTCCGCGCGTCGGTGACCCCGAGCGCCCGGGAGAGGGCCGTGGGACGCGGCTGCGACTCCGCCGACTGAGCACGACGTCGCTACCTCCAGCCGCGCGGGTTCTCGTCGATGCGTTCGCGCATGGCCTCGAGGGACGCGGCGAGTCGCTCGGCCGTCTCCGGATGCAGGTCGGAGAGCTCGTGTGCCTCGGCGTCCCCGTCGACTCGGGAGAGGTGGGCGCGGTCGCGGCCGAGATCGCCGGTCGAGCGCAGGTACTTGAACGCGCCGGAGCGGACGGCGCCGGGCAGCGAGTCGAGCACCGGGAAGAAGAACAGGTCGTCGCGGGGGCGCCCGCCGGTTCCGTCGAGCAGCGCGCTGAGATCGCGCCCGTCGATCTCGCGGTCGTCCGGCAGCGGCAGGCCCGCCAGCGAGAGCAGGGTCGGGAAGAGGTCGATGTTCATGGCGGGCTCGTCGTTCACGCGCCCGGCCTCCACCCGGCCGGGCCAGTGCACGATCATCGGCACCCGCTGGCCGCCCTCGTAGATCTCGCCCTTGCGCCCGCGCAGGCCGCCCGGACTTCCGTTGTAGTCGGCGCCGTTGTCGCTCGTGATGAAGACGGCCGTCGTCGGGGCGAGCCCCAGGCGATCGACTGCCGCCAGGATGGCGCCGGTACTGCGGTCGAGATCCTCCACGACGTCGCCGTAGAGCCCGCCCTCGGATCGGCCCGCATGCTCCGGCGACGCGTAGTGCGGGACGTGGGGGAAGGTGTGGGCCAGGTACAGGAAGAAGGGGCGGTCACGGTTCTCCTCGAGGAAGGCGATCGCCTCCTCGGTGTAGCGCTCGGTCAGTCGCGACTGATCGATGCCCCCCGGTCCCAAGGGCGAC
>JAPUKG010000365.1 GCA_027295775.1 Pseudomonadota bacterium | reverse complement strand
CCGCCCTGGGCGGCATGCTGGGCGCCTGCCACGGGATCGAGATCGCCTTCGTGTTCGGGCTGGTGGGAACGGCGGGCAGCGAGAAGTTCGCCGGAAGCGGTCCCGAGGCGGATCGGCTCTCGGAGGCGATGATGGACGCGTGGCTGGCGTTCGCCCGGGATGGCGCGCCGGGCGCCGCGCTGGACTGGGCGCGCTACGACACCGACCGCCGCGCGACCATGCTCCTGGGCGCCACGCAGGAGCTGGCGGACGCGCCCTTCGACGCGGAGCGCGCGGCCTGGGACGAGCTGCTCTAGAGGACGCGCTCTAGACGTCCCCGAACACCCGGCTGAAGTGGGGCTGACCGGTGGCGGCGGTGACGCCGCCGTCGATCACGAGCATGGCGCCGGTGATGTAGGAGGCGTCGTCGGAAGCCAGGAACGCGACGGCGCTCGCCACCTCGTCTGCCCGGCCGATCCGGCCCATGGGCATGAGCTTCTCGTACTCCGCGACCAGGGTCGGGTTCTGGAGCAGTCCTTCGGTGAGTGCGGTCTCGATCGGGCCCGGGCACACGGCGTTGCAGCGGATATTCTCGCGGGCGTGGTCGATGGCCACGGCGCGGGTGTAGTTGACCACCGCGCCCTTGGCCGCGTTGTACGCACCCAGTCCGTAGTCGGCGTGCAGGCCCGAGATGGAGGCGGTGTTGACGATGGCGCCGCCCCCGCCGTTCCGGAAGTGCGGGATCGCCGCCCGGCAGCCGTAGAAGACCGAGTCGAGATCCACCGCCAGCACGTTCCGCCACGCCTCGGGGTCGAGATCGGGCGCCTTGCCGTAGGCACCGATGCCCGCGTTGTTGAACACCACGTCGAGGCGGCCGAAGCGGTCGACCGCCGCCTGGGTCAGCGCATCCACCTGCTCGTGCTCGCGCACGTCGGTGGCCAGAAAGGCAGCTGCGTCTCCGAGCTCCTTCGCCAGGCTGCTCAGCCCCTCTTCGTTGAGATCGCCGAGCATCAGCGAGGCGCCCTCGCGGGCGAAGCGGCGGGCCGCCGCCGCGCCGATCCCCGACGCCGCGCCCGTGACCAGGACCACCTTGCCGTCGAACCGCTCTGCCATCAGCGGCCCCTGCCCAGGTGTCGCGCCAGGAACTCCTCGCTCGCGCGCACCTCTTCCGCTGGAACCGCCGAGTGGGCGCCCGGGTTCGCGTGCAGGCGCTTGTCCCGGGAGCCGATGGCGTCGAAGAGCGCGACGACGCGCTCCCGGGGCACCAGCTCGTCGTCCCACTGCTGGAGGAAGAGGACGGGACACGCGAGCTTCGGCGCGTCGTCCGCCATGCGCCGGCCGCTCGGTCCCATGATGCCCATGAGTCCCAGCACCGCGACCTGCACCCGGGACTCCGCGGCCACGAAGGGAAGCCCGAAGATCGTCCCCATGGAGAGTCCCCAGTAGCCGACCGCCCCCTCGCCGACGTCGGGCTGCGCGCGCAGCGCATCGAGGCTGGCCTGCCAGTCGGCCACCATGCGGTCGCTGGATCCCTCCGTGTCCCAGGCCTTGCGGAAGTCCTCGCTCACCGACTTCGAGTCCAGGCCTCCGTCGGGCCGGCGGTCGCCGTGCACCGGGCCGTCGATGGCCGCGGCTGCGAAGCCGTGGTGACGGACCAGGCGCCTCGCCATGCCGAGGATGTAGTCCGAGCGCTTGTGCAGCGATCCCCCGTGACCCAGGAGCACGAGCGGGCGCTCGCCGCTCGCAGCCTCGGGTGTCCACAGGAGTCCCGGTACGGTTCGGCCTTCGCTGTCGACGTCGAAGCGGCGCTCCACCACGCCGCGGCTGACGACAGGGTCGTCGAGCCAGCTCAACTCGCCACTCACGCTGATTCTCCTCTTCCGCCGACCACCCTCCGCCGTCATCATTGTACACTTCGGGCTGAGCCCTGGGCCCGTGATCCACGAGATCATCCATGTCAATGTCAAACTGATGAGGCGGCGCGACCTGCGACTGGCGCTCGCAATCCTGTGGATCGCCGCCTGCAGCGACGGGGCGCCGAAGGAGGTCGTGCGCACCCCGGACGAGCGCTTCGCGGACCTGCCCGACTTCCCGTACGCCCCGCACTATCTCGAGATCGACGGCCTGCGGATCCACTACCTCGACGAGGGTCCCGCGGACGCCCGCCCCATCCTGCTCCTGCACGGCGAGCCGAGCTGGAGCTTCCTCTACCGCAAGATGATCCCGGGGATCGAGTCCGCCGGCCTGCGCGCGGTCGTGCCCGACCTGGTCGGCTTCGGGCGCTCGGACAAGTACGTGCGAATGGAGGACTACTCCTACCAGATGCAGGTGGACGTGATGAATGAGCTGGTCCGCCGGCTCGACCTCCGGGGCGCAGTCCTGTTCGGCCAGGACTGGGGTGGGCTCGTCGGCCTGCGCATTGTCGCGGATCAGCCGGACCGCTTCGCCGGTGTGGTGGTGTCGAACACCGGACTGCCGCTCCCGGAGGAAGGACAGGAGGCGCCCTTCCTGTTCCGCGCGTGGCAGGCGTTCGCGCGCTGGTCGCCGATCTTCCCGGCGGGCCGCATCGTCGACACCGGCACGGTGCAGGACCTGGCCGACGAGGTAAGGGCGGCCTACGACGCACCCTTCCCGACCCGCCGCCACCAGGCCGGTGCGCGCATCATGCCCTCCTACGTCCCGATCTCCGCCGACGACCCCGCTGTGCCCGCCAACCGGAAAGCCTGGGAGGTGCTCCATGCCTGGGAAAAGCCCTTCCTCACCGCCTTCAGCGACAGCGACCCCATCACCCGCGGCTTCGAGGCGAGCTTCTCCGGGATCCCCGGCTTCTCCGGCCAGCCCCACGTCACCATCGAGGGCGCCGGCCACTTCCTCCAGGAGGACAAGGGCGAGGAGCTCGGCGCGATCCTGGTGGAGTTCGCGCGGCGCCTGCCGCAATCGAAAGGACGGTGAATGCTTCTTCAGGGAATCCGTGTGGTCGAGATGGGCGTCTGGGTGGCGGGGCCGGCGGTGGCTGGCGTCCTGGCCGACTGGGGCGCCGACGTGGTGAAGATCGAGGCGCCCTCCGGCGATCCGATGCGCGCGTTCGCCAAGGCGATCGCCGGGATCGATCTTCCGAGCAGTCCCCCCTTCAATGTCGACAACCGCGGCAAGCGGGGCGTCGTCATCGACACGCGAACCGATCCGGGACGCGCGCTGGCCCGCAAGCTGGTGCTCGGCGCCGACGTGTTCCTGACCAACCTCCGGGCCGATCCGCTCGCCCGAATGGGTCTCGACTACGAGAGCCTCGCCGCCGAGAACCCGCGCCTGATCTACGCCCACGTTACGGGCTACGGCCTCGAGGGACCCGACAAGGACCGCGCCGGCTACGACATCGGCTCGTTCTGGGCGCGCTCCGGGATCGCGCAGCTCCTGGCTCCGCCCGACGGCGACCCGGTGGGCTCGCGGGGCGGCTTCGGCGACCACATCACCGCCATCACGACGGTCGGCGGGATCGCCGGCGCGCTCTTCCACCGCGAGCGGACCGGGGAGGGGCAGCGCGTCGACGTCTCGCTCCTGGGCTGCGGCATCTACGCGCTGGGCTGGGATCTCCAGCAGCAGATCGAGTTCGGCACGGTGATGTCCGCGGGCAGGCGCGAGGAGTCGATCGCGCCCACGGTGACGCACTTCAAGGCGGGCGACGGCCGTTGGGTGTGGCTTCTCGGAGTCGAGACCGAGCGCCACTGGCCGCGGCTCTGCAAGGGTCTGGACCGGGAGGACCTGCTCGACGACGAACGCTTCGCCAGCGCGCCGGCGCGGCGGGAGAACGCGCGCGAGCTGATGACGATCCTGGATGCGCGTTTCGCGGAGCGTCCGCTCGACGAGTGGCTGGCGCGCTTCGATGAGGTCGATCTCTGGTGGGCGCCGGTTCAGACTCCGGCGGAGGTCGTGGAGGATCCCCAGGCGCTGGCGGCCGGCGCGTTCACCGAGATGCCCGGACTGGACGGCGGTCCCGGCCGCAAGGTGGTGGCCAGCCCGGTGCGCTTCGAGAAGGTGGACACCCGCCCGAGGGCCGGTCCGCCCGGTCTCGGCGTGCACACCGAGGAGGTGCTGCGCGAGGCCGGCCTCGCCGCCGACGAGATCAAGCGGCTCCGCGACGCCGGCGTGCTGGGTTAACCCGGCGAGCGCCCCAGATCGACTTCGTTGCCGTCGTCGTCGAACACGGTGATGGCGATGGAGGGGCAGTTCCGCGCGATCTCGACCAGACGCTCTCGCGAGAGCTCGCGGGCGGCGGCCGTCGCCTCCGCCAGGTGGTCCTCGTCCTCGACGAAGGCCCGGGGCTCGGCCCGGAGACAACGCCCCGAGCTGAGACAGCTCTGCTTGTCCACCACGGCTCGGTAGTCCACGGCTATATCGATCAGAAGCCCTTTGCCATGCGACCCAGCCGCGAGCGGACCTGCGCGGCCAGACCCCTGCGGCGCTCGGCCAGGAATTCGAGGTTTCGACGCGTCAGGAAATAGCGCGGGCGAAGGTAGATGCCAGAGTTGTAGAGCGACGAGAGGATCCGGTGCCGGCTCCAATTGCTTCTGCCGTTGCGCAATGTCATGCGAGCCGAGACGCCGAGAGTCTGCACCCCGAACGCGTTCGCGAACGTGAAGTGGAGCGGCTGTGAGTGGATGACGAGGTCGGTGTTGTCGGCTTCGGAAGCCGGCAGCTCGCTCCACTCGCGTGTCGCGATGCGAAAGCGGACCGCCCGCTCGAGGTCCGGGATCCACACGGTCACCGGCTTCAGCCGCGAAAGC
>JAPUKG010000364.1 GCA_027295775.1 Pseudomonadota bacterium | reverse complement strand
GGGAAGCCAGCGCTCCTTCTGCGCCTCGCTGCCCGACTCGAGGATCGCCGATGCCGCGAGCGTGGTGGAGACCAGGGGTGCGGGAAACAGGGTCCGGCCGGTCTCCTCGAGCAGGACGACCAGCTCTTCCCATCCCAGATCCGACCCGCCGTAGCGCTCGGGAATCACCAGACCGAGCCACCCGAGCTCGGCGAGCTGCTTCCACTGCTCGGTCGAGTAGCCATCGGGCGTCTCCGCGATGCGCCGCACCACCTCGATCGGGCACTGCCCGTCGAGGAACTTGCGCACCTCCTGTCTCAGCAGGTCCTGCTCCTCGGTGAAGCCGAAGTTCATCTCGTCCTCCGTCGGAATCTCAGGCCCGGGTGGGAAGCACGAGCTGGACGGTCCCCTTGACGTGGTCGCCGAGCTGGTTCGCGCCGCGAATCTCGAGCTCCAGACGGCCCTCCCCGTCCACCAGCTCCTTGCTCTCGACCTTCCCGCTGAAGCGCATCTGGTCGTAGGGGTAGTTGGGAACGCCCAGCCGAATCTTGACCGACCTCAGCACGGCGTTGGGCCCGGCCCAGTCGGTGACGTAGCGCCCGACGAAGCCGTTCGTGCTCAGGATGTTCATGAAGATGTCCTTGGAGCCCTTCTTGTGCGCGAGATCGCGGTCGTGGTGCACGTCCTGGTAGTCGCGGGACGCGATCGCGGTCGAGATGATCACGGTGGGCGTGAGCTCGATCACGAGCTCCGGCAGCTCGTCGCCCACCTTCACGTCGGCCCAGTTCTTCGACGGCGGAAGTGTCTTCATGGCTGCGACTCCTCCCCGCCTCCTCGCCGGCGCGGCTTGAACCAGAGGATTCGGAAGCGCATCTCCGCCACCACCTCGTCGTTCTGGTCCCAGTAGGTGGTCTTGTTGGTCACGAAGTAGCCGTCCCCGAGCGCGGTCTTCTTCTCGCTGGAGATCGATTCGAGCCCCCCGCTCATGCGCAACACGTCGCCGGGACGCAGGTAGCGCTTGTACTCCTGCTCAGAGTCCGTGGCCACCACCGACGTGTACCCGGCCTCGTGTAGCAGCGCGACCGGACCGCGGTTACGGTTGCCGCCGACCAGCGCGGGGGCGCGTGCGTGCTCGGGAAGCGAGGGCCCGCGACCTCTCAGACCGGGCATTCCCCACGCCTGCAGCATGGTGGGCGGGGCCACCAGGCCCCCGTGCACGGACTGCGCCGCCAGCTCTTCGTCGACGTAGATCGGGTTCGTATCGCCGATGGCGTCGCACCAGTGGTGGATCATCGGGCGGTTCACCGGGTCGCGCGCGGGCGGACCAGGCGGTGACGGAACGGCTGCCTTCACGTACTCCTGGAGTCGCTCGTCGAGGCTCTGATCGGGTTCGGACATGCGTTTCCGGAGAGTTGCCAGGGATAGAACCTCATTCTACGCGATTTCGAGGTGCCCAGTCAGCTACTCGGCGCGCCTCGGGGGTTAGGCCTGGCCCTTCAGGATCGCGATCAGGTTTCGCGTGCGGGCCTCGTTGGTTGAAACCTACGAAGCCCGTGGCCGAGAAGCCGCCCCAGAGCAGCTCGACATCCTCGAGCTTGCGGCCCGCGCGGCGCGCGCCCTCCTCCACCGCGGGGCGCGCCATCCCAGGTCCGAGCGCGGACACATAGACCGGGATGTCCGGGCTCTCGATACGCTGCGGAGTGAAGTTCGGCGTCATGAGCGTGAACTGGGTGTGCTCGCCCTGATAGTGCAGCGGCTCTCCGGTGGCCCAGCACTTCCAGATGGCGCGCAGCGCCTGCACGTACTCTCGCCCCCGCTGTAGCCCTGGAGATCCCAGGCCGCGTTGGTGATCACCAGGGTGGAGGGGCCTGCTCCACCGTTTCGGGTGGGGCACGGAACTTGCTAGCCTCTTCCAGCCGCACCGCACCCTCTAGGGAGAAGCAATGCGGAGAGTCGGCTCCATGGTATTGGCTGGGCTGCTCAGCTGTGTGGCCCTCAGCTCGGTGAACGCGCAGGATCGGCGCCGCGTCCCCGAAGCGCTGCTTGCGCGGGCCCAGGCATCCGGGGCCGTTCCCGTGATCATTCAGCTCGACGTCGCGTTCGAGCCCGAAGGGAGCCTCGTTCCCCGGCTTCGCCAGCTGCAGCGCGGACGGATCACGGCGGCGCAGGGCGCGCTCGCGCGTGAGCTGGCGGGGACGACACACCGTTCCGCCCGCTGGTTTCGGACGATCCCGTTCGTGGCTCTGGAAGTGGGCCCCGGGGCGCTTGCCGCACTGGAGCGTTCATCCTGGGTCATCGATGTGCAGCAGGACCGTCTCCACCGAACCAGTCTGGACGCAAGCGTTCCGCTGGTCGAGGCGGACCAGGCCGCTGCCAGCGGTTTCGACGGTTCGGGACAGACGGTCGTGGTGCTCGACACCGGTGCCGACGGTGCGCATCCGAACCTCGCCGGAGGCATCGCCGACGAGGCCTGCTTCGCCTCGGGGGATCCGTTTGGGAGCGGAGACTGCCCAAACGGCGGAATCTTCGACGACGGCCCAGGGTCGGGGAGCTACTGCACGTATTCCGACGACTGTTTCCACGGGAGCCACGTATCCGGGATCGCGGTGGGAGCGGGGGCCTCGTTTTCCGGTGTGGCACCGGGAGCGTCACTGATTCCGATCCAGGTGTTCTCGGAGTTCGGCGGTCGGAACTGCCCTCCCGGGCCGAAGCCGTGCGCACTCTCGTACACGTCCGATCAGATCGACGCGCTCGAGTACGTCTTCACCACCTTGCACCCGCTGCACACGATCGCCTCTGTGAACATGAGCTTGGGTGGGGCCCCGTACATCGACCAGGCGACCTGTGACGCCGCCAACCCGGCTACCAAGGCTGCGATCGACAACCTGCGCTCGGTCGGGATCGCCACCGTGATCGCGGCGGGCAATGACGGCTTCCTCAACGCGATCAGTGAGCCCGCCTGCATCTCTTCGGCGGTGAGCGTCGGCGCCACGGACGACCTCGACGTCGTCGCAAACTTCTCGAACGGGGCTTCGTTCCTGTCGCTGTGGGCGCCGGGCGTGGGCATCCAGGCGCCGCTCTACCAGACGACGGGCTTCACGAGCGCGAGCGGGACCTCGATGGCGGCGCCTCACGTCGCGGGAGCCTGGGCCATCCTGCGCCAGGCCGTCCCGGGTGCGTCGGTGGCTGACGTGCTCGGCGCACTCCAGCTCAAAGGTGTCGAGATACCCGACCCTGAGGCCACGACCACGCGAATCCTCGTCGAGTCCGCGCGCGTCGATCTCCTCCCAGACTGCGCGGACGGCCTGGACAACGACGGCGACGGCCTCTTCGATCACCCAGACGATCCGGGCTGCGATGACGCGGGCGACCTGGATGAGAACTCGCCGCTGCTGGTCTGCGACGACGGCGTGGACAACGATGGCGATGGCCTGACCGACATCGCTGACCCCGGCTGCCGCGACCCCACGTGGCCCCTCGAAGACCCCGAGTGCGCCGACGGTGTCGACAATGACGGGGACAACGCCGTGGACTTCCTGGGTGTCGACCTGAACGGCGACGACGACTTCGACGATCCCGATGAGTTCCCCCCGGATCCCCAGTGCAGCTCGCCGTCCAAGAACCGCGAGCTGCCGCCGCCGCCGGGCGGCCAAAACTCCGGGTGCGGCCTGGGGATGGAGCTGATGCTCTTGCTGCCGCTGGCGATGCGGAGACGCAGGGCCGCGTAGCAAAGAGGAAAGCTAGGCACTCTTACCGCTCGAATGCAGCGACCTGAGGCATCCAGAGTCCACCATCGTCCTTGTGTGGCGGAAGGTACTCGCGACCG
>JAPUKG010000363.1 GCA_027295775.1 Pseudomonadota bacterium | reverse complement strand
CCATCCTGCCCATGGAGATCGTGTCGGCGATGGAGTGGACCACGCCGAAGGGGCGATCGGTGCCGGTCCGCGGACACGGCGCGTTCCTGGAACGGCTGCGCGAGCTGGATCGCGCGCAAGCGAAGGGCGGGGATGACGACGACTGGTTGCTCGTCTGGGGGTACCACCGCTCCTACCACGGGGAGCTCTCGCGCACGGACCTCGACGCGGTGTCGACCCGCCGGCCGATTCTGGTCTGGCAGCGATCGGTCCACGAGATGTTCTTCAACAGCCCGGCCCTGTCCGAGCTCGGTCTCCGCGCCGAGGACTTCGCCGCAAGTCCCCACGCCCGGCAGGCCGACTGGGAGACCGGCCACCTGTGGGAGACGGCGGCATTGACGCTGGGCCAGCCGATGGTTCGAATCCTGGCCTCGCCCCTCCGCTATCGCCGGGGCCTCGCCATGATGAGCGAGGTCATCCACCGCGGCGGACTCACGACGGTGGGGGAGCAGGGCTTCCCCCAGGCGAGCGCGATCGGCGAGCTGCTCATGCTGCACCTGGAAATGCTCGGCGACGACACGCCCTACCGCTTCGTCCTGGTCCCGAACGCCATGTACCTGCTCCTCCGCAGCGAGAGCGCCGAGGAGGCCGAGCGCGAGGCCGCGCGCATGCTCTCCTGGTCCACCGATCGGGTGCGGCTGGTGAAGCACGTGAAGTACTACGCCGACGGCGCGATCTTCAGCCAGCGGATGCAGATGTCCGAGCCGTACCTGGACGGGCACCACGGCGAGTGGATGATGACACCGGACGAGCAGGCCGCGGTGCTCGACGCCTTCTGGAAGCAGGGCTGGAACATTCACATCCACGTGAACGGGGACGCCGGCCTCGATCTGGTCCTCGACCAGATCGCGGAGCAGCAGCGAGCCCATCCCGCGCCCGACCGCCGCGTGGTCCTGGAGCACTACGGCTTCGCGCGGGAGGATCAGCATCGGCGTCTCGCGGAGCTGGGAATCGCCGTCTCCAACAACGCCTACTACCTGCACGAGCTGGCGCCGATCTACGCGCAGGATGGGCTCGGCCCCGAGCGCGCAGCCGAGATCTCTCCACTGGGCGGGCTCGCGCGCGCCGGTGTGCCCATCTCCCTTCACTCCGATTACCTGATGGCGCCGGCGGAGCCCCTGCGGCTCGTCTGGGTGGCGGTCAACCGCGTCGCCAGCGACGGGCGGGTCTGGGGGGCACACCAGAAGCTCTCGCTCGATCTCGCCCTGCGCGCGGTCACCCTGGAGGCGGCCTGGAGTCTCGGCCTGGAGGACGAGATCGGCTCGATCCGGTCCGGCAAGAGGGCCGACTTCACCGTGCTCGAGCAGGACCCCTACGAGGTGGATCCGCTCGAGATCGCGGAAATCGAGATCTGGGGCACCGTCCTCGACGGGCGGCCCCATCCCATCGTCGAGTAGCCACCCCAGAAGCGGCCCGCACTTCAGGGCGCTGTCTCCGCTCAGTCGGGCTCGTGCTCGGCGCCGGGGTCGCGGCGGGTGAGGCCGCGGTAGGCGTCCAGGGCGCTGCGTCCCTCGTAGAGGACGCCGTAGACCTCGCGCGCGATGGGCAGGTCCACGTCGTGCTTGACGCCCAGCTCCATCACCACGCGCGTGGTCTTCACGCCCTCCGCCACCTGGTTCATCTCGGCGATGATCTCGTCGATCGTCCGCCCGCGCCCCAGCTGCTCGCCCACGTGCCGGTTTCGGCTCTGGCGGCTGGTGCAGGTGGCGAGCAGGTCGCCGATGCCCGCGAGCCCGGCAAAGGTGGCGGGCTCGCCGCCCATGGCGACGCCCAGGCGTGTGAGCTCGGCCAGGCCCCGGGTGATCACCGCCGCGCGCGTGTTGTCGCCGACGCCGAGCCCGTCGCCCATGCCGGTGGCGATGGCGATCACGTTCTTGAGGGCGCCGCCCAGCTCGCAGCCCACCACATCGCGGTTGGTGTAGACGCGGAAGACGCCGGAGTGGAAGACGCCCTGGAGCTGGCGGGCCACGTCGGCGTCGTCGAACGCGATGACGCTGGCCGCCGCGAAGCCCGTCATGATCTCCTTGGCCAGGTTCGGGCCGGTGAGGACGCCGGCGCGGTGCTCCGGGAGCACCTCGCGGATCACCTGGGTCATGCGCAGGTGGGTGTCGGGCTCGAGTCCCTTGGCCAGGCTGATCACCGGCACCCACGGCCGGATGTGCGCGGCGACCCCGTTCAACACCTCGCGCATGCCGTGAGAGGGGACGCCCATCACCAGGACGTCGGCCTCGCGCACGGCCTCCTCCAGCGACGCGGTCGCCCGGAGCTCGGGGGACAGGGAGTAGTCCGGCAGGTAGCGCGCGTTCCGGTGCTGCGCGTTCACCTCCTCGGCGGTCTCGGCGCGCCGGCACCAGAGCAGGGTGGGCGCGTTGCGGGTCGCCAGGTGGGCGATGGTGGTGCCGAAGGAGCCGGCACCCAGAACGGAGACGCGGAGCTGCATTGCTTCCTAGCCTTGTTGGACCGGGTCGAGGATCCCGAGGTAGCGCGCCCGGATGGCCTCGATCTCCTCGTCCAGGCGCTCGAGTGTCCAGCCCGCGGTGTCGATCGGCGGGAGTACGACCGCCTCGATGGTGGCCGGGCGCACCACGAGCGCGTCCTTGGGCAGGGCGTCGAGCACGTTGCGGAAGACCACCGGCACGACCGGGACACCGGCCTGCATGGCCATGTGGAAGGCGCCCTTCTTGAAGCGCCCGAGCCGTGGTGTGGTCGAGCGCGTTGCGGAACACGATCGGGACGATCGGCACGCCCGCCTGCATGGCGATGTGGAAGGCGCCCTTCTTGAAGGCGCCGAGGCGTGGCGTGTTCGAACGGGTTCCCTCGTGCGCGATCATCAGCGAGCGCCCCTCACGCAGCGCCTG
>JAPUKG010000362.1 GCA_027295775.1 Pseudomonadota bacterium | reverse complement strand
TCGAGAGCTTCGACGAGGCGCGTTTCCGTCCCGTCGATCCGGAACGCGACCCCGACCCGACCGGGCGGATCCGCAAGGCGCTGGAAGAGACCCGCCGCTTCGTCGAGGACTCGGTGCCCAGGGGCGTGCGGTCGTGAGCGGAGCGTGGCTGGAGGACGCGCTCTCTCTCCTCGGCATCGATGCGCTCGAGTCGCCGGGCCTCCTGCCCTGGCTCCTTCTGTGCCTGTTCGTCGTCCTCGTCCTCGCGGCGCTGCGCCCGCGACCGGCCGTCGCCTGGCCGGGCTGGGTAGAGGCGCGGGTCGCGCGGGCGCGGCGCTTCGAGGCCGTGCCCGCGCTCGCCTGGCTGACGCGCGGCGCCGCCCTCGTCTGTCTGGCCGCGGTGCTCGCCGGACCGGTGGCGGTGCACCGCGCGCCGCCCGAGCCCGGCCGCGGTCTCGACCTGGTGCTGGTGCTGGACACCTCCGCGAGCATGCGCGCCCTCGACACGGTGGTGGAGGGCCGCGCGCGCACTCGCCTCGATCTTGCACGCGAGGTGGTGACGCGCTTCGCCCTGGAGCGCGTGGCCGAGGGCGATCGGGTGGGACTCGTCGTCTTCGGCCGGACCGCATTCACCCAGTGCCCGCTGACCAGCGACGGCCGGCTGCTGGCCTCGGCGCTCGAGCGGATCCATCCGGGTATCGCCGGCGAGGCGACGGCGTTGGGCGACGCCCTGGCCCTGGCCGTGAAGCGCGTCACCGCGACCGGCCGCGGCGCGGGCCGCGTGGTGGTGCTCCTCACCGATGGCCGCAGCAATGCGGGCGCGCTTCCCGTCGATCTGGCCACTGAGCTGGCCGTCGCGGCGGGTGTGCGCGTGCACACGGTCGGGATCGGAACCGGCGGCGAGGAGGTGCCGATGGCGGCGGGCCCGGCCGGCGCGGGACACGGACTGCGCTTCGAGCGCCACGATCCGGACCTGGAGACCCTGCGCCAGGTCGCCGCCGCGACGCGGGGCGGCTTCTTCGCCGCGCAGCGGTCCGGCGACCTGGCCGCCGTCTACGCGGAGATCGACGCGCTCGAGCGAGCGCCGCGGCCGCTACCGGCGCGGGTGCGGGAGAGCCGCCGCGCGGAGCCACTCCTGGCCGCCGCCGGTGCGCTCCTCCTGTTCGAGATCGCGCTCGCGCGCATCTTTCGGAGGCGCCTGCCGTGAGCGCGATCGTGTGGTTCGGGCGGAGGCGCCTGCCGTGAGTGCGCTCTGGTTCTCGCACCCGGAGTGGTTGTGGGCGTGCGCCGCGATCGTGGCTGTCACCGGGGCCGCCCTGGCGGGAGCGCTGGCCCTCGCGGCGCGTCGCACCCGCATCCTGCTGGGGCGCAGCGAGGGAACCCGCCGGCGCGTGACGCACGACGCCCTCCTGCTGGCCGCGCTCGGTTTCGCGGCGATCGCGCTGCTCGGCCCTCGCATCGGCCAGCGGGATGTGGAGGTCACGGGCTCCGGCGTCGACCTGGTGATCCTGGTGGACGTCTCCCGGAGCATGAACGCCCGGGACGTTCCGCCCGATCGACTGAGCCGCGCGCGCCGGGCGGCGGTCGGCGTGCTCGAACGCCTGGAGCCCGAGAGCCGCGTGGCGCTGGCCGCGTACTCGGGCCGCGGGGTTCTGCTGACGCCGCTCACCCCCGACGTGGCCGCCCTGGCCGAGCTGGTGCCCGCGCTCGACTCGGAGCTGATCCAGCCCGGGGGCTCCGCCCTCGGTGATGGCGTCGAGGTCGCGCTCGGTGCCTTCGAAGCGGAGAGCGACCGGCCCCGGGTGCTGCTGGTGCTGAGCGACGGCGAGGTCACCAGGCGTCCCGACGCGGTGGGGGACGTGACGGTGCGCCGGAACGCGATTCGGGTGTTGGCCGCCGCCTTCGGGAGCCCGCTGGGCGCGACCATCCCCGATCGCGGGGCGCCCCTGCGAGACGCCGCGGGAGAGATCGTCGTCAGCCGGCGCCAGACGCGCGCTCTGGAACGACTGACCCGGGCCGGGGGAGGCCGACTCTTCCCCGCCGACGAGTGGGGCGAGCTCGACCTGGACGAGCTGGTGCGCGAGATCCAGCGCGATGGCCGACTCGCCCCGGGCGACTTCACCGTGCGCCGCATGACCGTCCCGGTGGTGCTGCCCTTCGCGGCGTGCGCCTTCGTCCTGCTGCTGCTGGAGGCGCTGTCATTCGTTGCGGGCGGTCTTCTCGCGCGAGCGCGCCGGCTCGTGCCGGCCCAGAAGTGGGTCGGCGTTCTGCTCTCGCTCGTCCTTCTGGGCCCGATGATCCTGGACCCGATGAGCCTGGGCGCGACCGACGACGCCGCCCAGGAGGTGTCGGCATGGGAGTCGCTTGCCCTCGAGAGAGCGCTCGCGCCCGCAGAGCTCGTTCACCTGGGACTGGCTCGCGCGCGGGCCGGTGATCTGGGCGAGGCCGACCAGGCCTTCCGCGCCGCGGCCCTCACCGCGCCGGGGCCCGACCTCGCCGCTCTCGCCTACTACAACCTCGGCGTGACGGCGCTCGAGCGCGGCGAGCTCGAGGCCGCTCGCGACCTCTTCTTCGACGCCCTGGCGCTCGCCGCCGGCGACTCGCGGGCCCGCTTCAACCTGGAGTGGACCCTGGCCGCGCTCGCCAGCCCGAAGCCGCCGCCGGCGCAGGCGTCCGAGCCGAAGCCGAAGCTGCAGGAGGAAGAGGACGAGGGCGCCTCGCAGGACCGAGAGGAGGACCCCGCGCCTGCCGAACCGCCCGACGCGCAGAAACGGCAAGAGCCCGAGGAGGAAGAGGCCGCCGTGGACGGTGCCGGCTCCGGACTCACACCGGCGCCGCCGCCCCCGCCGCTCGATGCCGGAGAGCTCGAGCGTTGGCTCGAGCGGATCGAAGACGCTCCCGGTCGCGCGCTGCGCACGGC
>JAPUKG010000361.1 GCA_027295775.1 Pseudomonadota bacterium | reverse complement strand
GACACGCACCGGGCGGCGCTCTCCCCGGACGAGGCGCTCCGGGAGCTCCGCGACGGCGCTGGCACCCAGTTCGATCCGGACGTGGTGATCGCCTTCGCGCGGCTGGCGGAGAGGGGCGACCTCCCGACCTAGTCGGAGCTCCCGCCCGGCAGGTACGGCTCCGCGCGTGCGATCTTCACGAGCTGCCCTTCCTCGAAGCGCGCGTCGTGGAAGAGCCCGTTCAGCACGGCGGTCCGCCCTTCATCCCACGAGTTCCCGGTTCGCGCAGAGAGGGCGGCGAGGTCCTCGCCGGCTTCGGCCTCGACGACGCGCAGACGCAGGATCTCGAACGACGTCCTGTCGGCCTCGGAGAGGGGCCGGAAGCTCCGCGCCACGTTGCGCGTGCGTCCCACGTACTCGGCGGCGGCCGCTGCCGGCGTCGCGCCGGTGATCCGGTACGTGGTGCCGTTGTAGGGGATGAAGGTGATGTGCGCGGTCGTGGCCAGCCCGCCCACGCGGGCGCGGATCTCGATCCGATACGCGTCCAGCTCACCGATCTTGACGGGCTGACCGCGCTCGAGTCGGGCGCGGAACTCCTGGGCGTGCTTCTCGAAGAACGCCTCCGCCGCCTTCTTGGCGTCGGGCTCGTCGCTGTCGAGCATCAGGAACACCCGGGCTTCGCCGCCCGGGGAGATCGCACCCACCGCCTGGTGCGTGTTCAACAGCTGCCAGCCCTCGGGCAGGCTCAGCTGGAAGTCGAGGTCGGGGTGGAGGAAGTGGTTCTTGCGGAAGATGCCCTCCGCGGGGTTCGGACCCAGAACGACACCCTCGATGTTCCGAAGGTACGCGGCCGGACCCGTCTCGCGCGACGGGTCGCGCTCCCACTCCATGTCTCGCGCGCGGCCCACTGTGGTGGCCACGCGTTCGGTCGTCGACGGGTGCGTGTCGAAGTAGCCCGGCAGCCGGGAGTAGCCGATCGCCAGGCGCTCGGTGTTGCCCAGGTGCTGGAGGAAGTCGGCCATGCCCATGGGGTCGTAGCCTGCCTTGGCCGCGAGGATCTGGCCGCCCATATCGGCGTCTCGCTCCTGATCGCGTCCGTACGCGGCCAGGCGCGCGAAGCGGAGCAAGGGCATGAGAAAGGCGCTGCTTCGGCGCGCCGTCTCCTGCTGGGCCGCGGCGTGGCGCGCGGCGGAGTGGTGGATTTCGTGACCGATCACGTTGGCCAGCTCGTCCTCGGTGTTGGCCAGGGCCACCGCACCGCGAGACAGGTAGATGTACCCGCCGGGCAGGGCGAACGCATTCGGCACCGGCTGGTCGACGATGGCGAAGCGGTACTCGAAGGTCCGCGGCGGCGCGTAGCGGACCAGACGCTTGCCGATCTCCTGGACGTACGCCGTCAGGGCGGGGTCCTGCACGATCCCCATCTCGGCTTCGATCTTCTCGGAGGTCTCCTCGCCCGCGCGCTGATCGTGGTACTCGGTGGAGAGGATGACGGTGCGCTTCTTCTCCTCGCGCTCCGGCTGCTGGCCGGCACAGGCCGCGACGAGGAGGGCGCACGCCAGCAGCGCAGGAGCGGCGGATGTGTTCCGGCTCGGACCCATGGCTCCGGCCATGCTAACGAAGGCCGCCACGCAGGGAGGCGAAGCGGGTCGCGGGCGAGCTAGAGTCTCTTCTGCAAATCCCGTGCCTTCGTTGCTCGGCAGGAGCCGATCGTGGCTGAGATCTTTCAGATCGAGACCCAGCAGTCGAAGCAGACCCTGGACATCACCGACCGGGTCGCGGAGATCGTGCGCCGGTCCGGTGTCCGACGCGGCCTCTGCCACGTGATGGTGCTCCACGCGACCGCGGCGATCGTGGTCAACGAGAACGACGACCCGAACATCGGGGTGGACCTGATCAGCGCCCTCGACCGGGCGATTCCCGACCACGCGGGCTGGCTCCACGACCGGATCGACAACAACGCCCAAGCCCACATCAAGGCCGCCATTCTGGGTCCCTCCGAGATCCTGCCGGTGGAGGAGGGCGCCCTCGTGATGGGGACCTGGCAGGGCCTGATGCTGGTCGAGCTCGACGGCCCGCGGAGCACGCGGCGGGTATCGGTCCAGCTCCTACCGGCATCCGAGGCATCCGAGTAGGCGCGCCAGCCTATTCCCGACTCCCGAAGTGGGGAAATTGCAGGATTCTCTACAGTGGATTAATCAAGATTTATGGCCCCCACCTCCCCGCCCAGCGCGTCCTCCGGCGCGCGTCCGAGCTGGAAGGGCGTCCTCGCGGGCGCCATGGACCCCGGCTGGGCGGACGAGATCGACCTCTTCGAGGGCCAGATCGAGCTCCGCAAGCAGGCCAGGATCGAGGAGAAGGTCTTCGCCGAGACCCGGCTGCGCCGCGGCGTCTACGGCCAGCGCTACGACAACGGCCAGCGCGCCGACGGGTTCGCCGTCCAACGGCTCGGCTACGCCGACCGGCCAACCAAGGGCCCGGACACGGTCTGGGACGCGCCGGGCATGCAGCGCATCAAGATCCCGTACGGCGGTGTCTCGCCCGAGCAGCTCGAGGTGCTGGCGGATCTGGCGGAGGAGTACTCGGACAGCATCCTCCACATCACCACGCGCCAGGACGTGCAGCTCCACTACATCCACATCGAGGACACCCCGGACCTGATGCGGCGCCTGGCCGCCGTGGGCATCACCACCCGCGAGGCCTGCGGCAACTCGGTGCGCAACGTGACCGCCTGCCCGCTGGCTGGCGTGTGCCACACCGAGGCCTTCGATATCTCGCCGTACGCCAGCGCGCTGATGAGCTTCCTGCTGGGCCACCCGGACGTGCAGGACTTCGGGCGCAAGTTCAAGCCCGCCTTCTCGGGCTGCGAGCACGAGGCCTGCGGACTGGTGCAGATGCACGACGCCGGCTACGTGGCGCGCGAGCGCGACGGCGTGCGCGGCTTCAAGGTGGTGGTGGGCGGCGGGCTCGGCGCGGTCCCGCACCAGGCCAAGGTGCTCTCGGAGTTCACGCCCGAGGAGGAGATCCTGCCCCAGATCCAGGCGGTGGCACGGGTCTACGCGCGACTCGGCGAGAAGAAGAACCGCGGACGCGCGCGCATCAAGTTCCTGGTGGCGAAGATCGGCATCGACGAGTTCCGGAAGCTCGTGGAGGAGGAGCGCAAGACGCTGCCCCACGACGACCGCTGGACCGCGTTCCTGAAGGACATGCCGCACACCGGGGGCCGGCCCCTGCGCGATGCGGCGGCGTTGCCGCCCGGCGAGCGACCCGAGGGCTTCGACGCCTGGTATGCCACCAACGTCTACCGCCAGCGCCAGGAAGGCTACGCGCTGGTCACGCTGAATCTCCCGCTCGGCGACATCACGTCCGAGCAGACGCGCGCGCTGGCGGACATTGCGCGCCAGTACGCCGGCGACAACCTGCGCACGACGGTGGAGCAGAACATCGTGCTGCGCTTCGTCACCGAGAGTGACCTGCCGTCGCTCTATCGGGACCTCCTGGCTGCGGGGCTGGGGGCGCCGGACGCGGGCACCATCGTCGACGTCACCGCGTGCCCCGGCACCGACACCTGCAAGCTCGGGATCGCGGCCAGCCGCGGGCTGGCCGGCGAGCTGCGCACCCAGCTGGCGGTGAAGTCCGCGGCGCTCCCCGAGGCCATCAAGGGACTCAAGATCAAGATCTCCGGCTGCTTCAACAGCTGCGGGCAGCACCACGTGGCGGACATCGGCTTCTACGGCAACAGTCGCAAGGTGGACAAGCGCACGGTGCCCCACTTTCAGGTGATCCTGGGCGGCCAGTGGACCGAGAACGCCGCCAGCTACGGGCTGGCCATGGGATCGGTGCCGAGCAAGGCGGTCCCGCAGACGGTCGATGCGCTGACCGACGCGTACGCCAGCGGCCGCGAGGCCGGCGAGTCCTTCCAGGGCTGGACCAAGCGGGTGGGCAAGCGCAGCGTGCGCGAGATCATCAAGCCCTTCATGACCGTGCCGGCACACGCCGAGGACCGGTCCTACTACGTCGACTGGGGCGACGCGCGCGAGTTCACCATCGGCGATCTCGGGGTGGGCGAGTGCGCCGGCGAGGTCGTGTCGCTGTTCGGAATCGAGGTGGTGAAGGCCGAGTCCCAGGCCTTCGACGCCCAGGTGGCGCTGGACGAGGGCGACTACGAGCTGGCCGAGGAGCTGGCCTACAAGGCGATGTGCTCGGCCGCTCGCGCGCTGGTGCGCGGCGAGTACATCGACGTCACCGAGGACCCGGACGAGATCGTGAGGGAGTTCAAGGCGCGCTTCTTCGACACGGAGCGCTTCTTCGACAAGTACGCCCGCGGCAAGTTCGGCATGTACCTGCTGCGCCGCAGCGAGTCGCCGCCCGAGCGGCTCGACCGGGACGTCGCGGCCGAGCGGGTGGAGGAGTCGCTCCTGTTCATCGAGGCGGCCCACTCCTGCGAGGCGCGCATCGCCGCGGCCGCGCCCGCGGGGGGCGGAGTTCCGCTCGACATCCCCGCCCCCGCCTGAGTCCATGACCGCCCAGCGCGTCGCCGTCAAGCTGTTCGCCGATCCGGATCCCGCCGTTCCGGTGGAGCTGTCTCCGTTCATCGCGCTCTTCCACCGCTTCATCCAGGAGGGGAGCGTCGAGGGCCTGCTGATCGACGTGGCGGACTATGCCCACGTGCCGAACGGGCCGGGCATTGTGCTGATCGGGCATGACGTCGACTATGCCGTCGACTCGACGGGCGGGCGCACGGGACTGCTCGTGACCCGCAAGCGCTACGCGAACCTCTCGCTCGCCGATGTGGTGCGCGACACGCTGCGCAAGGCGTTCGGCGCCGCGGTGGCCATCGAGGCCGACGGCTCGACGGGCCTCCGCGTCTCGACCCGCAGTCTCGTGATCCAGCTCCTCGATCGGCTGGCCGCACCCAACACCGACGAGGCCTATGAGGCGGCGGTGAAGGAGGTCGAGCCGGTACTCCGCGAGGTCTTCGGCGATGCCGATCTCGAGATCGCGCGCACCGACGCGGGCGACCCCCGCAAGGGGTTGGCGGTGGCCGTGACGGTTTCCGCGGCCGGAGCGGTGGACGCGGTCGCGCTGCTCGCCCGGATGGGCGGGGCGCAGCGGACCGCGCCGGTGGCCGCGAGCTCGGGCCCCGAGAGCTGGGAGATCAGCGCCGAGGATCTGAAGAAGCTCCGCGACGAGGCCGCCGACTTCGTGCTGATCGACGTGCGCGAGCAGGAGGAGTACGACGCCGTCAACCTGGGCGGGACGCTGATCCCACTCGGCAGCCTGGGCGAGCGGATGGGCGAGCTCGACAAGGGCGCCCACTTGATCGTCCACTGCAAGGTGGGTCCGCGGGGCGCCCAGGCGGTGGCCGCCCTGCGCGGCGCGGGATTCGGCAACGCCTGGAATCTCGAGGGCGGCATCTTCGCCTGGATCGATCGCATCGACCCGACCCTCCCCAAGTACTAGGGAGGCGAGGTGGGCGACGACGAACGCCTCCGCCGGGCGCTGGCGGCCATCGACGAGGCGAACGCGGGCGATCCGAACCGGATCGAGGTGCGCGGCGCATCGCGGCCCAAGGAGGTGGCGCACGCCGAGCTGGTGAGCGAGTGGGTGGAGCGGCTGCGGCCCAACGCGAGCGAGGCGCTGCGTCTGGCGGCGCGCGCCCACCATGTGCAGCGCTGGACGATCCCGCGCTCGGACCATCCCGAGGGCCGGCTCGGCTACCACCGCTGGCGAACCGCGCTCCAGCGCTTCCACGCCGAGAAGGCGGGCGAGATCCTCGCGGGCGTCGGCTACGACGCGGCCACTATCGAGCGCGTGCAGAACCTGGTGCAGAAGCGCGATCTGGGCCGCGACCCGGAGGTCCAGGCGCTGGAGGACGCACTCTGCCTGGTCTTCCTCGAGACCCAGCTCCGCGAGCTGGCGGAGCGCCTGGACGAGGTGCGACTCCTGGACGTGCTGCGCAAGACCCTGGCCAAGATGAGCCCCGCGGCGATCGAGTGCGCCGGTGCGCTCGCGCTCGCCCCCGCCGCCCGGGCTTGCCTCCAACGGGCGATGGAGCCCTGATGGAGGCGGGACGGGACGGGGCTTTGGTCTAGAATGCCCCACCCAACGGAGGACGACGGACGGTGGATGTACGCGATGGATTCACGGGTTCGATCGGCAACACGCCGCTCCTCCAGCTGCGCCAGGCGTCGGAGGAGACCGGCTGCACCATCCTCGGCAAGGCCGAGTTCATGAACCCCGGCGGCTCGGTGAAGGACCGCGCCGCCCTCTACATCATCCTCGACGCCGAGCAGCAGGGTGCGCTCGAGCCCGGCGGCGTCGTCGTCGAGGGCACGGCGGGCAACACCGGCATCGGGCTCGCGCTGATCGGCAACGCGCGTGGCTACCGTACCGTGATCGTGATCCCCGAGACCCAGAGCGACGAGAAGAAGGACATGCTGCGGCTGTGCGGCGCCGAGCTCCGCGAGGTGCCCGCGGTCCCGTTCAAGAACCCGAACAACTACGTCCACGTGGCCGAGCGGTTGGCCGGCGAGCTGGCCAAGACCGAGCCGAACGGCGTTCTCTACGCCAACCAGTGGGACAATCTCTCCAACCGCAACGGCCACCTGCGCTCGACGGGCCCCGAGATCTGGGAGCAGACCGGCGGGAAGGTCGACGGCTTCACCTGCGCCATCGGCACCGGCGGGACCCTCGCGGGAGTCGGCCTGTTCCTGAAGGAGCAGAACCCGGACGTCCGGATCGCCGCCGCCGATCCCATGGGCGCCGCCATGTACCACTACTACAAGCACGGCGAGCTGAAGAGCGAGGGGAGCTCCATCACCGAGGGGATCGGCCAGGGTCGCATCACCAAGAACCTGGAAGACGCTCCGATCGACGACGCCTACCAGATCCCGGACGAGGAGGCGCTCCCCGTTGTCTTCGACCTGCTCAAGAACGAGGGGCTCTGTCTCGGCGGCTCGAGCGGCATCAACGTCGCCGGCGCCATCCGCATGGCGAAGGAGCTGGGCCCCGGCCACACGATCGTGACCGTCCTGGCCGACTCCGGCACCCGCTACCAGTCCAAGCTGTTCAACCCGGCCTTCCTCAAGAAGAAGGGCCTGCCTGCGCCCGACTGGCTGTAGCGTGATCCTCGACCGCTTCCGGCTCGACGACAGAGTGGCGATCGTGACGGGCGCCGGTCGCGGGATCGGGCGCGGCATCGCGCTGGCGTTCGCCGAAGCCGGGGCCGACGTGGTCTGCGCCGCGCGCACCGTCGAGCAGATCGAGGAGACCGCCGAGTCCGTACGCGGCCTCGGCCGGCGCGCTCTCGCCGTTCCCTGCGACGTGACCGACCTGGAGGCGCTGGCCGCCCTGGTGGACGCCGCCATGGCGGAGTTCGACCGGCTCGACGTACTCGTCAACAACGCCGGCGGCTGGCCGCCGCGGGCTGCGCTCGAGACCTCGGCGCGCAACTTCGAGGCCGCCTTCCGCTTCAACGTCACCTCCGCCTTCGAGCTGACCAAGCTCTGCGTGCCGCGCATGGTGGAGAGCGCAGGGGGAGGCGCGGTGGTGAACATCTCGTCCCGCGCCGGGGGGCTGGTGCAGACGGCATTCGCCGCCTACGGCACCGCCAAGATGGCACTCAACTTCCTGACCCGGAACCTGGCCCTCGAGTTCGCGCCCAAGGTGCGCGTCAACGCCATCGCGGTGGGCGCGGTGGCGACCTCGGCCCTCGAAGTCGTGCTCACCAGCGACGACATCCGCCGCCAGCTCGAGGAGAACACGCCCATGCACCGGATCGGCGAGGTCGAGGACATCGCGGCCTGCGCCCTCTACCTGGCGTCGCCCGCTGCGTCCTGGGTGACGGGCAAGATCTTCGAGGTGGACGGTGGCGCCGAGGCCCCCGCCTTCCTGGTGCCGACGAAACCGCTCTAGCGCCCCAAGCGTCGAAAACGGGCGTATCCTCGGCGCTCGCCCCAGGCCAAGGAGGTCCGGTGTCTCCCGAGTCGCTCGAGCGGAAGCTCGTAGCCCTGCTCTGTGCCGACGTCGTGGGCTACAGCCGCCTGATGGCCGAGGACGAGAGCGAGACCATCCGCGTCCTCACGGCCTACCGGCGGGTGATCGCGGACCTGGTGGGCGAGCACCGCGGTCGCGTGGTCGACAATCCCGGCGACAATGTCCTGGCCGAGTTCCCAACGGCCCTGGACGCCGTCGCGTGCGCGGTCGAGATCCAGCGCGTGCTGCGCGCGCGCAATGAGAGCCTCGCCGAGCAACGTCGCATGACCTTCCGCATCGGCGTCCACCTGGGTGACGTGTCGGTGCAGGACGGTCGGCTCTACGGGGACGGCGTCAACATCGCCGCTCGGCTCGAGGGCCTGGCCGAGGCGGGACAGATCTGCATCTCGGCGGAGGTCCATCGCCAGGTCGAGAGCAAGCTCGATCTGGACTACGCGGATCTCGGCGAGCAGTCGGTCAAGAACATCCCCAAGCCGGTGCGCGTGTACCGGGTGTCCGTGGACAAGACGGCGGGACGACCCCGAAGGGCCGCGGGGGCGCGAACCAGGTTCGCCCCCGTCGTCGGCGCCGTCGCCGCGCTGGCCGTCGTGGCGCTGGTCCTCGCGATCTGGAGCGTCGTCCGTGCTCCGGCGGAGCGCCCCGCTGCTCCTTCGCGCTTCCTCTTGAGCGTGCTCGGCGACGGGCGACTCGCCGATCGCTCCCTGCCTCCCATCGCGCTGGCTCCCGACGGTCGGAGCGTGGCCTACGTCGCCGGCACCGGGAGCACGACCCAGCTCTTCTTGCGTTCGCTCGATCGCTTCGAAGCGATTCCGGTTCCCGGCACCGAAGGTGCCGTCTCGCCATTCTTCTCGCCGGACGGCAGCTGGGTCGCCTTCTTCGCCGCCGGAGCGCTGCGCAAGGTCCCGACTGCCGGAGGCATGCCGGTGGTCGTCTGCGAGCTGTCGAACTTCGACCGCCCGAGCGGAGCCTGGGGGCCCGACGGCGGCATCGTCTTCTCGCGCGGGATCAACACGAGCAGCGGCCTGCTGTGGGTCGACGAAGACGGCGGATCGCCCGAGAGCTTGACCACACCGCGCGGCGATCGGGGCGAGCGCTGGCACGGGCTGCCCCAGCCGCTGCCCAGCGGGGAGGTGCTGTTCACCGTGGCCATGGCGGAAGGCTCTCGCGCCGCCGTCCTGTCCCGGGAGTCGGGAGAGTGGGCGATCCTCGACGCGCTCGGCCCGGCGGTGGCCGCCCGCTACCTGGCCAGCGGGCATCTCGTCTTCGGACAGCCCGGCCGGCTGATGTCCGTGGCCTGGCGCCCCGGGGAGGGAATCCGGGGCACCCCGGTGCCGGTTCTCGAAGACGTCTACACGTCGCGCCGCGGGCTGCCGTACTTCGATGTCTCCCGGGGCGGGTCCCTGCTGTACGCGCACGGCGGGGTCGTTCGGACCGTCCCCATGCTCGTGGATCGCGCCGGCAACGGTGCCGCCGTAGCGGACGATCCCGGCGCCTTCCAGCATCCGCGCATCTCTCCGGACGGCCGTCACCTGGCGGTGGACGTCACCTGGCGGGGCCGGTCGGACATCTACGTCTACGATCTGGAGCGGGGTCGGCGAAGGCGTCTCACCAGCGAGGGGTTCAACATCGACCCGCTCTGGACGCCCGACGGGAAGCGCATCCTGTTTCGCTCCAGGCGAACGGATTCGAGCGCGCAGGCGATTTTCTGGATCTCGGCCGACGGCAGCCGGCCGGCGGAACTCCTGCTGGCCGACGCCGACATGGTGCCCGGCTCGTGGGCGCGGGACGGCGTGCTGCCGCTCACCAGCATCCCCGCAGCCACCGACCGGCGTGACCTGTGGACCCTCGACCTGGCTTCCGGAGGGCCCCCCCAGCCGCTGCTCCGCTCGTCCCACAACGAGGGTTGGGGAGCCGTGTCGCCCGACGGGAGCTGGCTCGCGTACGTCTCCGACGAGTCGGGCGCGGACGAGATCTGGGTGCGGCCCTTCCGCGCGGCGGGTCCGGCGGAACAGGTGTCCGCCGACGGCGGCATCGAGCCGGTGTGGTCGCCGGACGGTGCCGAACTCTTCTACCGCCAGGGAGATCGGTTCCTCGCCGTCGACGTCGAGACCGAGCCCCGGATTCGTTCGGGCGCGCCGCGAGAGCTGTTCCGAGGCCGCTACGACCGGAGCCCCACCGGGCACCAGCATTACGACGTCGCGCCCGATGGGCAGCACTTCGCGGTCATCGGCCTGGGCGGCGGAGAGGACCTCGCCGAGCTGCGTCTGATCGTAGACTGGGCGTCCGAGCTGGAGCGCCTCGTTCCCGGCGGTCCCTGAGCTCGCAGGGGAGGGAGAGCCGTGACGTATCGCGTGATCCAGTGGGCGACGGGCAACATCGGCCGCGCGGCCGTGGAGGGGATCGTCGCGCACCCCGAGCTCGAGCTCGTGGGCGCGTGGGTGCACAGCGAGGGCAAGGCCGGCCGCGACGTGGGCGAGGTCTGCGGCCTGGGCGCCCTCGGAGTCACCGCCAGCCAGGACGTGGACGCGCTGCTCGCGCTGGGCGCGGACTGCGTGCACTACAGCCCGCTCCTCGGCCGCCCCGACGAGGTGATCCGCTTGCTCGAGGCGGGGCTCAACGTGGTGACGCCCCTCGGCTGGTTCTATCCCTTCCGGACGACAGGCGCGGGCGTCGCCGAGATCGAGGCCGCCTGTCGCAAGGGCGGCGTCACTCTGCACGGGAGCGGCATCCACCCCGGCGGCATCACCGAGCGTTTCCCGCTGATGCTGTCGGCCCTGTGCACGAACATCCGGCACGTGCGCGCAGAGGAGTTCTCGGACATCCGAAACTACGCCGCCGAGGCGGTGGTGAGGGAGGTGATGCTGTTCGGGAAGCCGCTGGAGGAGGCCGCCAACAGTGTGATGCTGAATGTGCTGGGGCACGGCTTCAAGCAGTCGATCGACATGATCGCCGCGGGCCTCCACATCGAGCTCGACGCCGAGAAGCGCGTGACCCACGAGATGGCGGTCGCGACCGCACCCATCGAGGCGCCCGTCGGCACGATCGAGACCGGCACCGTGGCGGCGCAGCGCTTCACCTGGCAGGGAACCGTCAAGGGCGAGCCCGTCATCACGGTGCGGGTCAACTGGCTGATGGGCGAGGAGAACCTGGACCCGCCGTGGCGTCTCGACGGCCAGCGCTTCGAGGTCGCCTTCGACGCCGACCCACCCCTGGAGCTGGTCTTCCACGGCATGCATCCGCCCGAGGTGGGGCAGGACCTGGACCGTCTCCCCGGCATCATCGCTCCCGCTATGCACTGCGTGAACGCGATCCCGTACGTGTGCGAGGCGGAGCCCGGGATCAAGACCTACCTCGACCTGCCGCTGATCGCGGGGCGCTTCAGTCCTTGACCAGCCGCTCGCGAATCTCCGCCACCGCGTCGATGCCGCGCTCGGGCGTGTCGCAGACGGGCATCACGTTGAAGGACGTGCAGCCGGCCTCGACGTAGGGCGCGAGGAAGTCGGCGACCTCGGCGGGCGTGCCGTAGGGGCTGTACTTCTCGAAGCGCTCGAAGGGGATCTGGTAGAGGTTCTGCATGCCCCGGGCCAAGCGCGCGCGGGCGCGCTCGCGGTCGTCGTCGATGCCCACCCAGACCTGGTAGGCGTGGCGCCAGGCGACGCCCACGCGCCCGACGCGCTCCGCCTCCTCGGCGATCTGGCCCAGCACCTCGGCGAAGCGGCGCGGCGAGCACCAGACGCCGAGCCAGCCCTCGGCCAGGCGCGCGCTGCGGCGCACGGCCGCGTCGGATCGGCCGCCCACCAGGAACGGCACTGGCCGGTCCGGGGCTGGGCGGATCAGCGCCTCCTCGAA
>JAPUKG010000360.1 GCA_027295775.1 Pseudomonadota bacterium | reverse complement strand
GCGAGGTAGGCGCGAGGCAGCGCCCGCGCGTTCTCGTAGAGGAGCACCGGGCGCCCCGTGAGCGGATGCACGCCGTAGCGCTCGAGCTGCCGCAGGCCCTGCCAGGCCAGCGGCACCGCGCTGATCACGAAGCGGATGGAGGCCGCGTCGAACAGCCCGCTGTGCACGCGCCCGGGCACGATCTGGTGGATGAAGCCGTCGATCGGCTTCCGGGGGTGGATCCGCGCGTAGTTCGCGAGGCTCGCGAAGTCGAGGTACTGGAGCGTGACGAGCGGGTTGTAGCCGCCCACGCCGTCGAGCCGGTGGTGGAAGGTGAAGTTCCCCGCGCCGAAGCCGAGCAGCAATACCCGCTCTCCCTCGCCGCCGAATCGACCCTGTGCGATCTCGGCCAACGCCGGAAACCGGAGCTCTCCGGCCAGCTGCGTAGGGCCCGGCGGCGGGGGGCTCTTCCCCTCCACGTCGTTGACCGCACCGAGCCAGAGCAGGTCGATCGCGATCAGCGCTGCAAGGCCCAGCTGCAGCAGCGCCGGGCGCGCCCGCCAGAGCAGCAACAGCGCCGCCGCGAGCATCGCCGCGCCACCGGCCGTCTCCGCGGCCAAGGGCGCCAGGCCGAGCACCACCCCGTGCACGAGCAGGGCGACGGCGAGCAATCTCGTGAGCATGCGGCGGGCGCTCCGCTCGTGCAGCCGATCCAGGCCGAGTCCCGCGAGTAGCGCGAGACACACCACGGCGGGACCGATCGCGCGCCCCATCCCGCGCAGCGCGCCGACGGCGCCCGGCAGCCAGTCGTAGATCAGCGGATGCAAGCCCGCGTGGCGACCCGAGGCGAGCAGACCGATCAGTACGAGCGCGGCCGCGAGAGCGATCGGGAGCGGGCGTCTGCCGGCGAGCAGTCCGACCCCGGCGAGGGGCAGCGTGAGGGCGCCGACGTAGAACGAGGCGCGGTCGAAATCGAGATCGAGGTCGCCTCCCAGCTGCGAGGCCGCGCCGACGACGAACATGTCCAACAGCTGGAGCGGGTGCACGGAGCCCAGCGACGCGAAGTTGTAGGTCATGCCGAGGGACCGGGCCGTGTCCGGGAAATGGGCAAAGGCAGGCAGCAGGACCACCGCAGCGAGCATCATGCCGAGAACCTGCGAGAGCACGACCGCCAACGTCCCCGTGATGGCGCGGCGCCGGTCCTGCTCGCCGAGCGCCTCCAGTCCGAGGCCCGCGAGGTAGAAGGCGATCAGCAACGCCGCGCCGAAGAGCACCTGAAGCGTGCCCGCGAAGACCATCATCGCGAGCGGGAGCGCACCCAGCGCAATTCGAGCGGACGTCGGGCGTACGAAGACGGCCCGCACAGCAAACAGCCAGATCGGCAGCCAGGTCAAGATCGCGAACAGCCCGGGGTGCAGGATCTCGAGCACGTAGAAGCCCGACAGCGGTACGACGAGCCCCGCCGCGAAGCTCGCCGGCCAGGCGCCGCCGTGGGAGCGCACCAGCAGCAACATGCCCACTGCGGCCAGCAGGGCGTGGAGCAGCAGGAAGAGCACGTAGCCGTAGTGCGGGCCAAGGGCCGCGACGAGCAGCGTGCCGGGGTACCAGGCGGCGGTCTGCGAGTCGGCGAAGAAGGGAAAGCCGCAGTAGATGCGGTCGGACCAGAGCGGGATGCGGCCCTCGGACCAGGCGGCCACCAGCTCCCGGGTCACCGGGTGGTGGTAGAACTCGATGTCCTTCTTGAAGGGACTGCTGCGCCCATCGAGGAAGGGCCGCCAGGCGAATGCGATCGCAGCGGTGTACAGGGACACGCACAGCGCTGCCGACCTGCGCCCCGACATCGTCAAGGGCTCACCCGGTAGACGTGGATCGAACCGCCGATCTCCGCGACCGGCGCGCCGAGCCCGACGACCTCCACCGGACCCACGCGCTTCAGCACGCCCCGGTCGTACATCGGGTAGCCCATGTGGTAGAGGGTCACGGAGACGGCCAGCAGTCCGGGCTCGAGGCGGCCTTCGGGAACCTCGAAGTCGATGCCGTAGAGGGCCGGGTCCACGCTCCCGAAGTAGAGCAGCTGGACGTGCCCCCCGTTCCGCTCCAGGTAGCGGGCGAGCTTCACCAGATCCTGGCCGATGTCGAGGTTCGACTCAGAGGCGTAACGATGGCCCTGCCTCGAACCGCCCGCCAAGACGTTGAAATGAGACAGGTAGTCCGGGTAGGCGAGGAGCGACGTGGCCAGGGTCCCGACCAGGGCTGCGGCCGCCAGGCGCCCGGGCCAGCGCGCGGGCCCCGCCCGGCCGATGTTCGCCGCGGCGAACAGCCAGACCAGGGGCACCGCCGACAGCAGCGCCCGGGTACCCAGCTGGCGGCCGCTGCTGATGGAGAGCAGCATGAGGAGCAACACCGGATACGCGAGCAGCAGGACGGTCTCGCGACCCGGCAGGCGCGGGCGCGGAAGCGAGAGCCCGACCGCGAGCGCGAAGGCGAGCATCAGCGAGAGGGGTGTCTTCACGGCCAGCAACGCGAGGTGGGAGTACCAGCGACCGCCCACGAAGCTCTCTCCCCACAGGAAGGAGGGGATCGACGACCCGACCTCGACGAGCTGTCCGTCGAGGCCCCGCAGGTAGGCGCCGGGAAGCGGCAGCGGCAGCGAGCCCGCCAACGAGCCCTGCCA
>JAPUKG010000036.1 GCA_027295775.1 Pseudomonadota bacterium | reverse complement strand
CGCACACGAACTGCGCATTGCGGTCTTCGCCCTCGAGCCCGCGCATTTCGTCCAACAGGTGCGCTACGCGTCCCGCGTCGTCGAGCCCCGGCGCCCCGTAGCGCGCCGAGCGCGGACCGGGGCGGCCCCCGAGGCCCGCGACCTCGAGACCCGAGTCGTCGCCGACCGCCAGACACCCGGTCGCCAGCGCCACGGTGCGAGCCTTCGCGATCGCGTTGGCGGCGTAGTCGTCGCCCTCTTCCGGCATCGGGATCTCCGGGAACGCATCCAACGCACACCACGCCACCGGCAGATCGGAGAAGAGCGCGCGGATCTCGCGGTGCTTGCCGCGGTTGCCCGTCGCCACGACGAGCTCGGGGAGATCGCTCACGGACGCGCCGAGGCGACCGCCTGCTGCTGGTACGTCGCGAGGTCGCGAATGCCGCGCAGCGCCATTCGCGAGAGCACGTCGAGCTGCTCGACCGAGAAGGTTCCGTCCTCGGCGGTGCCCTGGATCTCGACCAGGCGACCCTCGCCGGTCGCCACCACATTCATGTCTACCTCGGCCCTCGAGTCCTCGGCGTACGGGAGATCCAGGCGGATCTCGCCGTCCACGATGCCCACCGAGACCGCAGCCACCGAGGTCCGCAACGGGTCGCGCTCGAGCTCCCCGCGCTTCTGGAGCCGCCCAAGCGCGATCGCCAACGCCGCGTAGCCGCCCGTGATGGACGCGCAGCGAGTGCCCCCGTCCGCCTGGAGCACGTCGCAGTCCACGGTCAGGGTCCGCTCGCCGAGGGCCGCGAGATCCGCCGCGGCACGCAGGCTGCGGCCGATCAGGCGTTGGATCTCCTGGCTGCGCCCCGCCGGGCGACCCCGGGAGATCTCCCGCTCTGCCCGCGGCGCGGTCGATCCGGGCAACATCGAGTATTCGGCGGTGATCCAGCCCCGGCCTGTCCCCCTGAGGAAGCCCGGCACCTTCGGTTCCTCGCTCACCGTGCACAGCACGAGCGTGTCCCCGACCCGGCACAGCAGAGAGGCCAACGGGGTGTCGGTGAAGTCGGGTTGCAGCGTGACCGCCCGCAGCTCGTCGGGGGCGCGTCCATCGGGTCTCACGGTGACTCCTATCCCAGTCCGTCGGGCCGCACGGGAAGTTCCTCCGTCAGCGTTCGCTTGCAGGTGGCGCTGCGCCGCGGCGTGCATCGTAGCGCCGCCCGAAGGCGAGCACGGCCCGCTCGAGGGCGGACACGACTTCTCGGCGACCGGCGCCGGACAGGCTGCGCTCGTCCTGGGCGCTGGTCACGAAGCCGATCTCCACCAGCGCCGCTGGCATCTGCACACCCGTGAGCACCACGAACAGACCCTGCTTCACTCCGCGCGACTTGAGCGACGTCGCGCCGAGCTCGCTCTGGACGAGGCGGGCCAGGTCGTTCGATTCCTGCAGGTGCTCGGTCGCGATCAGGTCACCGATCAGCGCGATGAAAGGATCATCGATCGCGGCGATGCCCGAAGCGGCCTCACCGAAGGCGCGGTTCTCCCGCGACGCCACGAGCGCCGCAGATGCATCGCTGGCGTCGAGCGCCAGGAAGTAGGTCTCGGTGCCGTGCACCGAGTGGTCCGAGGACGCGTTGGCGTGGATCGAGAGGAAGAGATCTCCGCGCGAATCGTTGGCCAGCGCCGTGCGTTCCTCGAGGGGCACGAAGACGTCCGCCGCGCGCGTGAGCACGACCTGCAGGCCGGTCGCTCGCAGTCGCGCCGCGAGGTCCCGCGCGACGGCGAGCACGAGCTCCTTCTCGACCATGCCAGCGGCACCGCGGGCGCCGGCATCCTCCCCGCCGTGGCCCGCGTCGATCACCACCGTGTCGAAGCGCTCTCCCGGCGGGGCCGCGGCGTCCTGCGCAGCGCCGCTTCCGGCCAGGAACAGCAGGACCGTCACCGCCGCAACGCGGCGACGCAACGGCCCCATTGCGATTCTCACGCGTTCTGCCACCCCGATCCGAGCGTACCAAAACGGCTCGCGGACACGGTCCCGCCACCGTGCAGGCCCGGCGCCGCGGCACCGGGCCCCGCCTGGCACAAACACGGGCCCCGCCTGGCGCATCGAACACGGGGCGGCATTCCTGCGTCCAAGGGGTCGCCGGAGCGGACGCTCGGGCGGGGCGCTGACGCAGGGGAGGCAGTGAGCGATGATGGGTGAGTCGCGCGGCCGCCCCCTCGTTGGGAGCCACGGACTTCGGGTAGGTTTCAGGAGGATCTGCGTCCAACCGATCGCACGGGGAGGCGGAGCGCAGACGCCGCCTGCCCACTTCGAGGCCGCCGTGCTCGTTCGCCAGATCGCCGCCATGGCTGCGCTCCTGCTCGCCGCGTCGGCGGCATTCGCGGGCGGGACACCGGCCATTGCGCGCCCGGGCCTCGCCGGCGGCACCTCCGCGGTGGAAGCACCCGGGTTGGTCTTCTTCCTGGCGATCGAGTCCGAGGTCGGAGCGGTCGCAGTGGGAACCGCCCATACCTTCCCGATCTCGGAGATCGCCTCGGCCGGCCGTGTAGACTTCTTCACTGGAAAATCGCTGCGCCGGGTCGCTACCTCATCGCAC
>JAPUKG010000359.1 GCA_027295775.1 Pseudomonadota bacterium | reverse complement strand
TGGGCGGCGTGGAGGCCTGCGTGGGCGACGCCTACGCGGGCAGCGTGACCCTCGATTTGACGCGACTCGACAAGGTTCTCGAGATCGACAAGCAGTCGCGCGCCGCCCGCATTCAGGCCGGCGTGCTCGGCCCGGCCCTCGAAGACCAGCTGCGCCCGCACGGCCTGACACTTCGCCACTTCCCACAGTCCTTCGAGTTCTCGACGCTCGGCGGCTGGATCGCCACGCGCTCGGGCGGTCACTACGCGAGCCTCTACACCCACATCGACGACCTCGTCGAGAGCCTGCGCGTGGTGACGCCATCCGGTGTGAGCGAGAGCCGCCGGCTGCCGGGCTCGGGCGCGGGGCCGAGCCCCGACCGGCTCTTCATCGGCTCCGAGGGCACGCTCGGCATCATCACCGAGGCGTGGATGCGGCTCCAGGACCGGCCGACCTTCCGCGCCTCGGCCTCGGTCCCGTTCACCGGTGCGGACGGCTTCCTGCGCGGCGCGGAGGCGGTGCGCGCGCTCTCCCAGAGCGGCCTCTTCCCGACCAACTGCCGGCTGCTCGACGCGATGGAGGCGGCGAACTCGGGGGCGGGCAGCGGCGACGAGAGCGTGCTGGTGCTGGGCTTCGAGTCCGCTGACCACGATCCCGCGGCGAAGATGGCGCGGGCGCTGGAGCTCTGTCGCGACGGCGGCGGCGCGGTGCCGGACGGCGCGGGCGCCACGCGAACCGACAACGAGGCGGGAAGGCAGGGCGCGGCCGGCGCCTGGCGACAGGCCTTCCTCAACGCCCCGTACGTGCGCGACGCGCTGGTGCGCATGTCCGTGGTCTGCGAGACCTTCGAGACGGCGATCACCTGGGACCGCTTCGAGTCCTTCCACCGGAACGTGATGGCGGCGACGCAGGATGCGCTGACGCGGGTCTGCGGCGCCGGCACCGTGGCGTGCCGATTCACGCACGTCTACCCGGACGGAGCGGCGCCCTACTACAGCATCCTGGCCCCGGGAAGGCGCGGCAGCGAGCTCGAGCAGTGGGGGGAGATCAAGGCGGCCGCCGTCGAGGCCGTGATCACGGGCGGCGGGTCCATCACCCACCACCACGCCGTGGGCCGCGACCATCGGCCGGGCTACGACCGGCAGCGCCCGGAGCCCTTCGCGCGCGCCCTGGCCGCTGCCAAGCACGAGCTCGACCCGCACGGGATCATGAACCCGGGCGTGCTCATCGACCCCCTCTAGCCGGGGCGATAGACTGCCGCGCCATGGCGCGCATCAACGAGCACTACCAGAAGCTGCAGGCGGGCTACCTGTTTCCGGAGATCGCTCGCCGGGTGCGCGAGTTCTCCGCGGAAAACCCGAAGGCCAGGATCATCCGGCTCGGGATCGGCGACATCACCCTTCCCCTCGCACCGGCGGTGGTTCAGGCGATCCGGGAGACCGCCGCCGAGATGGGCACCGAAGCCGGCGTCCACGGCTACGGCGAAGACCAGGGCTACGGGTTCCTGCGCGAGGCCGTTCGCGAGCACGACTACGCGGCGCGCGGGATCGACGTGGCGGCCGACGAGATCTTCGTCTCCGACGGCAGCAAACAGGACAGCGGAAACATCCAGGAGATCTTCGGCAGCGAGTGTCGCTTGCTGGTAACCGACCCCGTCTATCCCGTCTACGTCGACACCAACGTGATGGCGGGCCGCACCGGCGAGGCGGACGACCGGGGCCGCTACGGCGGCATCTCGTATCTCCCCGCCACCGAGGAGAACGGCTTCACGCCAGACCCGCCGGACGAGCACGCCGACCTGGCCTACCTGTGCTCGCCCAACAACCCGACCGGCGCCGTCGCGTCCCGCGAGAACCTCACGCGCTGGGTCGCGTGGGCGCGGGAGCACGGGGCCGTGATCCTCTTCGACGCGGCGTACGACGCCTTCATCCAGGACCCGGCCCTCCCCCGCTCCATCTACGAGATCCCCGGCGCCGACGAGTGCGCCATCGAGATGCGGAGCTTTTCCAAGCGGGCCGGCTTCACCGGCGTGCGCTGCGCCTACACCGTCGTCCCCTTGAAGCTCACGGGCGAGACCGCATCGGGGGAGCGGGTGCCGCTCCACGGACTGTGGGCGCGGCGGCAGGCCACCAAGTTCAACGAGGTCCCCTACGTGATGCAGCGCGCCGCGGTGGCCGTGTTCACTCCCGAGGGCCGCAAGCAGACCGGCGAGCAGGTGACCTACTACATGGAGAACGCGCGCCGCATTCGCGAGGGGCTCACCGCGTCGGGCTTCACCGTCTTCGCCGGCGAGCACGCCCCCTATATCTGGATGCGCACCCCGGGCGGAATCTCCTCCTGGGACTGCTTCGACCAGCTCCTCGAGCGCGCCCACGTCGTCGGCACACCCGGCTCCGGCTTCGGCCCGTCGGGCGAGGGCTACTTCCGCATCTCGGCGTTCAACTCGCGCGAGAACGTAGAGGAAGCGATCGAACGGATCGGCGGCGCCTTCGGCGGCTAGCGCCCGAGCCGCTTGTACTTGATCCGGTGCGGGCGGTCCGCGTCGGCGCCCAGGCGGCGCCGGCGGTCCTTCTCGTAGTCCTGGTAGTTGCCCTCGAACCACTCGACGTGGCTGTCGCCCTCGAAGGCCAGGATGTGGGTGGCGATGCGGTCGAGGAACCAGCGGTCGTGGGAGATG
>JAPUKG010000358.1 GCA_027295775.1 Pseudomonadota bacterium | reverse complement strand
TCCTGCTGGGCGGTGACGCGCGGGGCATCCGGGTTCTCCGGGTCGGGATCGGTGCGCACCAGATAGCCCGGGTGGCCGCCGCCGACCCGGGTGGTCTTCATGCGTCGCGACGCCGCCAGGTCGGCGGGCCCGAAGGAGAGGCCCTGCATGCGCGGGCTCGCCCCGCAGATCTCCTCCACATTGATCACGCCGAGGTGGGTCTCGAGGATGGCGTGGAGCTGGAGCGGGCGGGTCAGGCCGGCCTTGGCCTCGAGCTGGGCGACGAGCTGGTCCACGTAGTGGATGTCCCAGGGCCCCTCGACCTTGGGGATCATGATCACGTCGAGCTTGTCGCCGATCTCGCTGACCAGCAGGGTCAGGTCGTCGAGCATCCACTCGCTGTCGATGCTGTTCACCCGGGTCCAGAGCTGGCAGGAACCGAAGTCCGTCTCCTGGGCCACCTTCACCAGACCCTCGCGGGCCGCGATCTTGTTGTCGATCTGGATCGCGTCTTCCAGGTTCCCCAGCAGCACGTCGCACCGGGTCGCCAGCTCTGGGACCTTGGACACCATCTTCGGGTTGCTGGCGTCGAAGAAGTGGATCATCCGCGACGGGCGGTACGGGATCTCGCGCAGCGGCTCGGGTGCGCCGATGGCCTTGGGTCGGAAGAAGTCTTTCGCGCTTCGCATGGGGGCTCCTACTCGTAGAGCTTGTTGATGTGAACCTTGCCGGGCGCGACTTCGAGGCAGAGATCGCAGAGGACGCACTCGTCCAGGTTCTCCTGGACGATCGAGACTCCCGCGTCGCCGGCCGCGAAGATGCTGACGGGGCAGACCTCCTCGAGCTTCTTCGCGATCGCGGGATCCGAGGCGACCTCGGAGTCCACCGTCACGTCGATGAACAGGCCGGGCATGGTCAGTTCACCTCCGCCAATCGCTTCTTGATCAGCTCCGGGATCTCCTCGATCCGCTCCGCCACCGAGATCCCGGCGTCCTGCATGCGGGCGATCTTCTCGGCAGTCGTGTCTTCGACGCCCTCGACGATGGTGCCGGCGTGGCCGAAGCGCATGCCCTTCATCTCGTCCATGAAACGGCCCGCCATGAACGCCACCACCGGGAGGCGAGAGTCGTTCTCGCGCACCCAGTCGGCCAGCTCGGCCTCCATGCGACCGCCGGGCTCGGAGTAGATGGCGATGGCGTGTGTCTCGGGGTCGGCCTCGAAGAGCGGCATGAGCTCGGCGTAGGTGGAGCCGATGATGGCGTCGCCGCCGATGGAGACCGCGGTCGACTGCCCGAGCCCCGCGGCGGTGAGGGTGGAGGCGATCTCGGTGGTCATGCCGCCCGAGCGCGACATCACCCCGATGTTCCCCTTGCTGTACGCCTGCCGCGTGTTGGCCGCTGGCCCGCCGATCCCGCCCATCTTCGCCTCCCCCGGCGACATGATGCCCAGGCAGTTCGGTCCGATGATGCGCGCGCCGCGCAACACGGCCAACTCCACCATCTGGGCCACCTCCTTGCGCGGAATGTTCTCCGTGACGATTACGATCAGCTCGACGCCGTTCTCGATCGCTTCGAAGGCAGCGTCGCGGGCAAAGGCCGAGGGTACCGAGATGATCGAGCCTTCCACAGGGCCGTGCACCGCGACCAGGTCGCGGACGCTGTCGAAGACCGGTACGCCGTAGACGTCACGGCCGGCCCGGCCGGGTGTCACGCCGCCGACGATCACGGCGCCGTAGTCGAGGTTCTCGCGGGTCAGGCTCACGGCCTCGCGGCCGGTGATGCCCTGGATGAGGAAGCGCGTGTCCTTCGAGATGAGGATCGACATGGCTAGGGGTTCATCTTCGCGACGGCACGGCCGGCTGCCTCGTACATCGAGACGCTGCGGTCGCAATACTCGACGCCGTACTTCTTCAGGATCTTGAAGCCCTCGTCCTCCCACGAGCCCGGGATGCGGAAGATCGCGATCACCTCCGCGGGGTCCTTGCCGGCCTCCAGGCAGCCGCTGATCACGCCGCGCGCGACGATGTCCACGCGCGTGTTGGAGACGACGTTCATCATCACGGCGATCTTCTCGACGCCGGGCTTGGACAGGATCAGCACGGTGAGCTCGCGCACCTTGCGCACGCTGGGATTGCCGCCGATCTCGCAGTAGTTGGCGGGGCGGCCGCCGTGCTTGCGGATCGCGTCGAACAGGGTGAGCGAGCCGCCGCCCGCGCCGATTACCAGGCCGAGGTCTCCGTCGAACTCGACCACGTTGCCGGCCACGCCTCTGTAATCGACCTCGTTCACCTTGCGACCGGCGATCTCGAAGTCGGTCGGGGGCCGCGCCTGACGCGTCTCGTCCTCGCCGATGCCCAACTCCTCGAGCAGGGCCCTGTGCTTGCCGCGCGCCTCGGCCTCCAGGTCGACGTGTCCGTCCAGCACCGCGAAGCGCCCGTCTTCGAGGCGTGCCAGGGGATTGATCTCGGCCAGCGTGAGGTCGTACTCGAGGAAGATCTTCATCAGCTCGAACACGATGGGCGTGAGCCGGTTGAGGTCGCTCCCGGTGACGCCGGTGGCGCCGATGGCTTCCTTGGCGATGCGCGGGGAGAGTGGCAGGATCGTCGAGAAGTGGGTCTTGGAGACGTGCTCCGGGTGCTTCTCGGCCACCTCCTCGATGTCGATCCCGCCCATGTCGCTGAACAGGAGAACCGGGAGCTTGCGCCGCCCGTCCCACGTCACGGATGCGAAGTACTCCACGGCGACGGTCTTCCTCTCCTCCACCAGGATCGCGCGGGCCGACTCGCCGTTCACGATGATGGGGAGGATGGCGTCGTAGTGCGCGGCGGCTTCGTCGGGCGTGTCCGCGAACTTGACGGCGCCGGCCTTCATGCGGCCGCCGGA
>JAPUKG010000357.1 GCA_027295775.1 Pseudomonadota bacterium | reverse complement strand
ATCACCTCGTCCTGATCGAAGCGCTGCAACCGCTGGGAGACCGTCTCGGCGACCGCCGCCAGGTGGGAGAGATCCGTGGGCGTGTAGACATCGCCGGATCGCTTCGGGCCAAGGCACACGAAGGCGGCGAGCGCGTCGCCCTGTCGCACCGGCACGACCACCTCGGCCCCGAGCGTCTCCAGTGCGGCGCGGTCGAAGGGCCCGAGGGGGGCTTCGTCCGGGCGGCGCCCGGCGTCGCTGAGGGCCAATGGAGTGCGACGGTCCTGCAACGAAACGATTAGCGGGCTTCCGGCTGCGAAGGCTGGCGGCACCGCGCGACCCTCGACGAAGACCGGGGCGTAGCTCTGCTCCACGCCGGCGTAGACGACGCAGGCTTCGGGCTGAAGCAGACGGTGGAGCCCGGCGCCCGCGCGTTCGGTCAGCTCTTGCGTGTCGGTACAGGCGGACAGCGTCGGCAGCAGCTCGGCGATCCCCTGGTCGAGGACGTAGCGCTCCTTGAAGAAGACGCGGTCGATCTGGGGGCGAAGGCGGCGGTGGGCCGGAACCACGGCTGCGGCCAACAGCAGCGAGAGCACGACCTGGCCGATCCCCGGATCCACTCCGGCGACGCCCGACAAGGCCTCCGCGATCCGCGGCACCACGATGAGAGCGCCTCCTCCCAGCACCACGGCGAGGATGTTGTAGGAGGCCGTCGCGGAGAGGATGCGGTCGATGTCGATGAGGTTGAAGCGCAGCACCGAGATGAGAAGGGAGAGGGGAAGCAACGGTAACGCCCACAAGGTCGGAAGAAAGAGCCCCTGGAAACGGGGATCGAGAACGGACAGAACGACGCCAACCGTCGGCGGAAGCGCGGCGCAGTAGATCCCGAACAGGACCCATTTCATCTGCCGGCGCGCAACCCGATCTGCGCGGCGGTACTTGCTGGTGGCGACCGCGAGCATCGCGACGGCGCCCAGGGCAAAGGTGACGATGAAGCCCATCTCCCCGATCCTCACCCAGCCCGTCAGCTGAAGAAGAACGGACAGACCAAGCGGGACCGCGAAGAACCAGGGCCAGATCCGATGCCACCGGCCCTCCGGTGCGCGGTCATCTGGAAACCGGAACAAGAAGTGAAGGGCCAATGGGAACAACAGGCAGGCTGCAGTGGCGATCGTTGCGAGGGCAGCCAGGGCCTCGTACCAGCCGCCTAAGAAGGCGCAGGTCCAGAAGGCCCAGCACATCGCGAAATAGAAGTAGGCGCGCACCGTGGGAGTCGGCCTCCCGCGGAGGATCAGGAACAGCGCTGACGCGGCGAAGGCCAACGAGGCGGGCAGCCCCGGTCGGAAGACGGACAAGGGGAGCAGGGTGAGCGAGGTCTCGCTCTGCTCCCCGGCTCTCTCGAAGAGCACCGGGACGCGGAGTCGCCCCGACTCGTCGAGAGCGCGCGCGATCAAACCGAGGGTGCCGACGCCGAGGAGGTCGGCTTCTCCCACCCGGACCAGGCGGTCCCCGGCACGGAGGCCGGCCTCCGCGAGTGGGTCCGACGGATAGTTGGCGGAGAACTCGCCCGTGAGAACGGGGTAGCTTTCGGAGTTCTCGACTGACAACCCAACGAAGGGCAGCCCCCCGCCCCGGATCTGCGTCCTCACTGCGAGGCCGAAACAAACGACCCAGAGCGGCACCAGGATCAGGACCAGCACCCTGTCGAGAGGTGCGAGGCGGCTCAAGCGCGCGATCTCCCTGCGACTCGGAGGCTGGCAAAGCCGAGCCCGTCTCTCATGGTATCCCGGTCCGGCCTGGAACGATCGCCTGGCCTCTAGTCACCGACGTAGCCGAGGCTGCGCAGGGTCTCGAGCTGCTCCTCGCTGAGCTCCACGCCGTCGGCCGGGAGGCCGGGTCCGGTGCCGCGGACCCGGGCCAGTCGTTCCTCCAGGATGGACGCGAGCGCCGCGACCCGTTCGGGCTCCTCCGCCGCCAGGTCACGCTGCTCGAGCGGGTCGCTCCGGAGGTCATAGAGCTCGTAGCGGCCGGTCGGGTCGTCGCGGATCAGCTTGTAGCGCGCGCCGATCAGCGCCTTCTTGAACGCGGTCTTCAGCGTGTTGGCGGGCTTCACCGGCTGGAAGTCCACTTCGCCCAGGACCTGGGCGGATGGATCGCCGTCCGCGCCCTCGGCCAGGGCGGCGAAGGACGGCGCCTGCAGAGGACCGCCGGGCGCGTCGAGACCGAGCCAGTCCAGGATGGTCGGCGTCACGGCCACCGTGGACACCGGCTGCGCGACCACCAGGCCCGGCCGTACCCGCCCGGGCGCGCCCACCAGGAGCGGCACGCGCAGGAGCTCCTCGTACAGGGTCCGGGTATGCCCCAGCCAGCCGCGCTCCAGGATCTCCTCTCCGTGGTCCGCCGTGATCACCCAGATCAGCTCCCGGTGGGCACCCAGCTCTCGGAGGCCCCGGATCAGGACGCCGAGCCCGGCGTCGGTGAAGCGGATCTCCTCGTCGTAGCGCGCGCGCAGGAACTCGATCTCCTCTGCGCTCGCGTCGGCACCGAGGCGACGCAGCTCGTGGATGCCCTCGGTTCCGTCCAGGCGCCCGGCCCGCTCGGGCGAGAAGCCGACCCCGGGCCGGTGGCGGTAGATGTAGTGGGGATCGAAGTAGTGGACGAACAGGAAGAAGGGATCGGCGTGACCGGCCGCGTCGCGCGCGAAGGCCAGTGCCCGCTCCGTCACCTCGCGGGTGGTGCTGGCCGTGCTCCCTCGGATCTGGCTCTCGTCGTAGTGATCGAAGCCCTGGCCGAAGCCGTGGTTCGAGCCGAGGAAGCTCCCGCTCACCACGCCGTAGGTGGCGTAGCCCTCCGCCTTCAGGATCTCGGCCAGGGTCGTCACCTCCTCGGAGAGACGGGAGGCAACGGCCGTGGCGCCGTGGCTGCTGGGGTAGCGGCCGGTCAGGATCGACGCGGCCGCCGGCTTGGTCCACGG
>JAPUKG010000356.1 GCA_027295775.1 Pseudomonadota bacterium | reverse complement strand
TGCGGCGGCGCAGCCGAGCTGGTGACGGAGGGCAGCACCGGCGCCAGCGCGGCTGCGCCGCAGCCGAGCTGGTGACGGAGGGCAGCACCGGCGCCGTGGTGGCCGACCCGACCAACCCGGAGGCGCTGGCGGGGGCCGCTCGGCCCTTCCTTGCGCCCAGGCGCCGGGCGGAGCTCTCCCGGCTGGCCCGCCAGGAGGCGGAGCGGCACCCCTGGCAGCGCCATCTGGAGCGGGTTCTGGCGCTCTACGCAGAGCTGGTGAATACACAGCCCTCCTGAGTTGTCAGAGAGCCGTCCCCCGGCCCATACTCCGGCCGCGCGACCCCCGCCCCATTCCCCCGGAGACGGATCCTCCCCCGAGGACCCCACCAGATCACTCATGGATCTCCGCAAGGCCTACGAGACCCTCGGACTCGTTCGCGGCTCCTCCTCGGAAGAGGTCGACGCCGCCTACGAGCGGCTTCGCGAGGAGGTCGAGGCACGACTCGCCCGCGTCGTCTCCCCGGCGATCGAGGCACGCTACCGCGAGGTACGCATTCGGCTCGACTCTGCCCGCGAGGCGATCCTGGCGGCCCCGGTGTCGCCGGACGAGCCGCTGGCCAATGGCTTCGAGACGTTGGGGCTGCCGCCGGACGCGTCGCCCCTCGACGTGGCCTCGGCCTACGTCGCGTTGTGCGAGGAGATCGACCGCGAGCTCGACGACGCGTCGACCGAGGCGCTGCGATGGGCCTGTCTCGAGGCGCGCGCCGATGTGGACGCGGCCTACCAGCGCTGTGCGGCCTCGCCGCTGCGCGATGTGGGCGTTGCGGCCCCCACGACCGCGGATGGTCAGCCGGCTCGCTACGAGACCCAGATGTCCGCCGAGACCTTCGAGGCACCCGAAGCGCCGGAAGCGCGGGAGCCCGCGTTGCGAATCGAGCCGGAAGCTCCCAAGGCCACCAGCCGCCATAGGCGGGCCCGCGGACTGCGCTGGGCCGCAGTGACGCTGCTGCTCGCGAGCTTCGTCACCGGTGCGGTCTGGTGGTCGGGCGTCGACCTGCGCGACGTCCTGGATCGCTACGTGCCGACTGCGATCGTCGTTCGTCTCGCAACGCCAGGCCTGCCCGTCGCGCTCGTCGAGGCGCGCACCACCGCGGAGTCGCTGCGCCGTCGCGTCTCGGAGGAGCGGGTCGAGCTCCGATCGCGGGTGGAGCAGGCCCGAAGCCGCGCACAGGAGTTCGAGGCCAGCTGGTCCAGCACCGACGATCCGGCCGAGCACGAGCGCATGGCCACGGAGCTCTCTCGGCTGCGGGGTCGGCACGAGCTGACCGTCGAGCACGCCGCGCTCGCCGAGCGCCACGTGCTCTCCAGCGCCGAGCTGACCCGCGTATACGAACGGCTGGAGCACGCCAACGAGCTCACGAGCGCCGGGGACGTGGAGCAGGCGATCGCCGTGTTTTCAGAGGCACGCGAGGAGCTCGAGGCGTCCCTGGGCCGGCTCGATCTGGTGGAGGAGGCGGTGGGCGCGCGCTCGGAGGCCGAGGCGGGTCTCGAGGCCTGGCGCGTGCTGGCGGCTTCCGCCGATCTCGAGGAGTTCGAGTCTGCCGCGGCTGGGGCCGAGGTACTGGCCCGGGCGCGGGAGCTACTGGCCAGCGGCGAGTTCGAAGGGGCGGTTCCGGAGCTTCTGCGCGCAGCGCAGCATTTCGCCGCGGCGCTGGCGGAAGGCCGCAAAGTCGTCGCCGCCTCGCGCGCCAAGGCGGAGGAGACGGCTCGAGCCGCAGGCGACGAGCTCCCGTTCGAGGTTGCCTCCGCCCGAGAAGAGGCGACCGACGTGGACAGCAGGAACGTAGAGGCGCGGACTGCGCCCCCTGTCTCGGCACCGCCCCCGAGTCGCGAGCGCGCCGCCATCAAGCTCGTGCTGGTTCCGGCGGGCGACTTCCTCTACGGCTGCAACACCGGTCCCGACGGCGACTGCCAGGCCGGCGAGCCGATGGGCCGGCGGGTCGCACTCCACGCGTTCCGCATCGACCGCACGGAGGTGCGCGTCGACGAGTACCAGGCCTGCGTGGAGGCGGGCATCTGCACACCGCCCGGAGCCTCCGAAGACTGCAACTCGAACGTTCCGGAACGCGGCGATCACCCGGTGAACTGCGTGGATTGGCGCCAGGCGAGCGCCTACTGCGGCTGGCTGGGCAAGCGACTCCCGATGGAGCGCGAGTGGGAGAAGGCGGCACGCGGCACCGATGGGCGCCTGTATCCCTGGGGCAACGACGATGCCAGCTGCTACAACGCGGTGATCGCGGGCGCGGGGGCGCCTGGCTGCGGTCGCGGCTCGACCGCTCCCGTGGCCAGCCGGGCCGAGGGGCGCAGTCCCTTCGGGCTGTTCGACATGGCTGGAAACGTGCTCGAGTGGACCGCCGACGAGACCGAGAACCGCATGCGCGTCGTGCGCGGCGGATCCTGGCGCGGAGACGCGTCGCCGGCACGGACCTCGTACCGCGAGATGGTGGACTCCGGGCGTCGCGACGCCGGCATCGGCTTCCGCTGTGCACAAGACCCCGGCCTCTACGCGGTCACTGCGCCCTGACCTTCGGACTCCGTCCCGATCACCCCCGCGCAATGACCGCTCGCGCCCTGCCAGGACCACCCTATGTTCCCCCTCCGCGACGACAACCCCACGCTGGGAACCTCGGTCGCGACCTTCGCCATCATCGGTCTGAACGTGGCCGCCTGGGTATTGGCGCAGGGTCTCGGCAGCGAGCCCGCACTCTCCCGATCGGTCTGCACGCTCGGCGCGATTCCGGGCGATTTGCTGGGCAACGTCGCGGCGGGTACGCGGATCCCGATCGGGCCCGGCGCGGTGTGCGAGATCGGCGGGGAGGCGAACTTCATCACGATCCTCACCTCCATGTTCATGCACGGGGGGTGGCTGCACATCCTCGGCAACCTCTGGTTCCTGTACATCTTCGGCGACAACGTCGAAGATTCGATGGGCCCGGTCCGCTTCATCCTGTTCTATCTGACCTGCGGGATTGCGGCGGTCGCCGCGCAGACATGGTCGGACCCGACCAGCGCGATTCCGATGGTCGGCGCTTCCGGCGCCATCGGTGGCGTGATGGGGGCCTACGCGGTCCTCTACCCGAGGGCCCGCGTGCACATGCTGGTGGTGCTGGGGTTCTACGTCACGCGCATCGTGGTGCCGGCCGTGCTGATGCTCGGCTACTGGTTGCTGCTCCAGCTGGTGAGCGGGATTCCCGCGCTAGAGGGCAGCGGCGGTGGGATCGCGTTCTGGGCCCACATCGGCGGCTTCGTCGCCGGCATCGTGCTCATCTTCCCATTCCGCGACGCCCGTCGCGTGGCCGCCCACCGCGCGCACCACGCGAGGGTCTACGCAGGCCGCTAGCCTTCGGTTTTGCAGGAGGAATGACCTTGGTCACGATCGGGATGAACTACAGCGTTCGGGCGGGCAAGGAGAAGATCTTCGAGGACGCCTGCGCGAGCGTCGTCGAGGCGATGCAGGGCATCGA
>JAPUKG010000355.1 GCA_027295775.1 Pseudomonadota bacterium | reverse complement strand
CGCCGTCTTCGACAGCGTCTCGGTGGCCACCACCTTCAAGGACGAGCTCGAGAAGCAGGGCATCCTCTTCGGCTCCTTCTCCGACGCGGTGAAGGAACATCCCGACCTGGTGAGGAAGTACCTGGGCTCGGTGGTGCCGTACTCGGACAACTTCTTCGCGTGTCTCAACTCCGCGGTCTTCAGCGACGGCTCCTTCGCCTACATCCCGAAGGGCGTGCGCTGCCCCATGGAGCTCTCCACCTACTTCCGGATCAACGCCGCCGGCACGGGCCAGTTCGAGCGAACGCTCATCATCGCCGACGACGACGCGTACGTGAGCTACCTGGAGGGCTGCACCGCGCCGATGCGCGACGAGAACCAGCTCCACGCCGCGGTCGTCGAGCTGGTGGCGCTGGACCGCTCCGAGATCAAGTACTCGACGGTCCAGAACTGGTACCCGGGCAACAAGGACGGCGTGGGCGGAATCTTCAACTTCGTCACCAAGCGCGGAGCGTGCCGCGGGGTGGCGTCGAAGATCTCCTGGACCCAGGTGGAGACCGGCTCCGCCATCACCTGGAAGTACCCGAGCTGCATCCTCCAGGGTGACGACTCGGTGGGCGAGTTCTACTCGGTGGCCATGACCAACAACAAGCAGCAGGCCGACACCGGCACCAAGATGATCCACCTGGGCAAGAACACCCGGAGCACGATCATCTCGAAGGGGATCTCGGCCGGCGAGGGCCAGCAGTCGTACCGCGGCCTCGTGCGCATCGGCCCCCGGGCCACCGGCGCGCGCAACTACTCCCAGTGCGACTCGCTCCTGCTGGGTGACCGCTGCGGCGCACACACCTTCCCGTACCTGGAGGTGAAGAACTCGACCGCCACCGTCGAACACGAGGCCACGACCTCGAAGATCGGAGAGGACCAGCTCTTCTACTGCCGGCAGCGGGGGATCTCCGAAGAGGACGCAATCTCGATGATCGTCAACGGCTTCTGCAAGGAGGTGCTCCGGGAGCTGCCCATGGAGTTCGCCGTGGAGGCCCAGGCGCTGCTGGGTGTCAGCCTCGAGGGAGCGGTGGGCTGATGCTGGAGATCCGCAACCTGCACGCGACTGCGGGCGGGACGCCCATCCTGAAGGGAATCGATCTCAAGATCGAAGCCGGCGAGGTCCACGCGCTGATGGGACCGAACGGCTCGGGCAAGAGCACCCTCTCGAACGTACTGGCCGGAAAGCCGGGCTACGAGATCACCGAGGGCGAGGTCCTGTTCAGGGGCCGCGACATCCGCGACCTGGCCCCGGAGGAGCGCGCGGCCCAGGGCATCTTCCTCGCCTTCCAGTACCCCGTCGAGATCCCCGGCGTCACCAACAACTACTTCCTCAAGTCGGCCCTGAACGCGCTGCGCGTGCACCGCGGCGAGCCCGAGCTGGACGCCATGGACTTCCTGGCGCTCTGCAAGGAGAAGATGGCCCGGGTCGACATGCCCGAGGACCTGATGAACCGGTCGATCAACGAGGGCTTCTCGGGCGGGGAGAAGAAGCGCAACGAGATCCTCCAGATGCTGCTCCTGGAGCCGCGCCTGTGCATCCTGGACGAGACCGACTCCGGCCTCGACATCGACGCGCTGCGGGTCGTGGCCGAGGGCGTGAACTCGCTCCGCTCTCCGGAGCGGGCAATGCTGGTGATCACCCACTACCAGCGACTGCTCGACCACATCGTTCCCGACTTCGTGCACGTGCTCACCGAGGGACGCATCGTGCGCTCCGGCGGCAAGGACCTGGCCCAGGAGCTCGAGAAGAAGGGCTATACCTGGCTCGAGCGCGGGCCCGAGGGTGCGGCGGCGCCGTGAGCCCCCCCGGAGCCGGACCCCTGGAGCCCTACGAGCGGGACTTCGAGATCTTCCGCGCCGGCGTCGGAGGCGATCCCGCCTGGCTCCGGGGACTGCGCGAAGACGCCATGGGGCAGTTCCGGGAGGCGGGCTTCCCGTCGACCCGGCTGGAGGCGTGGAAGTACACCAGCACCCGGCCCATCGCCGAGGCGGGCTTCACCCTCGCGGCCTCCGACGCCGGCTCGCTGACCCTCGACCAGGTCGAGCAGCTCTGCTTTCCCGTCTTCGCGTGCAGCCTCTTCGTGTTCGTGAACGGGCGCTTCGCTCCGTCGCTCTCCACCCCGAGCACGCGCGCCGCGGGACTGCCCTTCGAGTCGCTCGCGCGGCTTCGCAGCGAGAACCCGGCGTTCCTCGAGGGACGCCTGGGCCGGGTGGCCGAGCTCAAGGAGCACCCCTTTGCCGCGCTCAACACCGCCTTCCTCGACGATGGTGCGGCGATCTCGCTGCCGGCGGGCGCGGTAGAAGAGGAGCCCGTCCACCTGGTCTTCGTGTCCGTAGGCGATGGAGACGAGGCGCCCTGGGTCACCCACCCGCGGGTGCTCGTGCACGCCGCCGCGGGAAGCCGGGTCACCATCATCCAGGATCACGTGTCCGTCGGCAGCGCGCCGCGCTTCACGAACGCGGTCACCGAGGTCACTGTCGAGGAGAACGCGCGGGTCGACCTGGTGCTGCTGCAGCGCGAGGGCGACGCCAGCCACCACATCTCGGGCCTGCACGTCCGGCAGGAGCGCGACAGCCGCGTCTCCACTCACACCGTGACGCTCGGGGGCGGGTTCGTCCGCAACGATCTGACCTTGCTCCTCGCAGGAGAGGGAGCCGAGTGCAAGCTGCGCGGGCTCTTCCTGGGTACCGGCGACGAGACCGTCGACAACCACACGCTCGTCGACCACGCGGTGCCCCACTGCACGAGCCGCGAGCTCTACAAGGGCGTTCTGGCCGGGACTTCCCGGGGTGTCTTCCAGGGGCGGGTGATCGTGCGGCCGGACGCGCAGCAGACCAACGCCTTCCAGTCGAACCCGAACCTCCTGCTCTCCGACGGCGCGGAGGTGAACACGAAGCCCCAGCTCGAAATCCACGCCGACGATGTGCGCTGCAGCCACGGCGCGACCATCGGCCAGCTCGACCTGGACGCCCTCTTCTACCTTCGCTCCCGCGGCATTGCCGAGCTGGCGGCACGCGACCTGCTGACCCAGGGCTTCGCCACCGAGATCACCGACTCGTTGCCCGCGCAGGCGCTCGGCGAGCGGGTGCGGGAGCTGCTGCTGGACCGGCTGCACGGGGCGGGGAACGGAGCGCGCTCGTGAGCGTGGCCAGCCTCGACGTCGAGAGCGTTCGGCGGGACTTCCCGATCCTGTCGCACTGCATGCGCGGCCAGCCCCTCGTCTACCTGGACAGCGCGTCGAGCGCCCAGAAGCCCCGCGCCGTGCTCGACGCCATGGACGAGCTGTACACCCAGGGATACGCGAACGTCCACCGCGGCCTGTACGAGCTGGCCGAGTGGGCGACGTCACACTACGAGGGCGTCCGGGACAAGGTCGCCCGTTTTATCGGCGCCGCCGACCCGCGCGAGATCGTGTTCGTCCGCAACGTGACCGAGGGCATCAACCTGGTCGCTCACTCCTTTGTGCGTGAGCGGCTCGGGTCCGGCGACGAGATCCTGATCTCGGCCATGGAGCACCACGCCAACATCGTGCCGTGGCAGATCCTGTGCGAGCAGGCGGGCGCCCAGCTGCGCGTGGCGCCCATCGACGACCGCGGCGAGATCCTGGTGGAAGAGTTCGAGAAGCTCCTCTCCCCGCGCACCCGGCTGGTCGCCCTCGCCCACGTCTCGAACGTCCTCGGCACGGTCAATCCCATTCGCGAGCTGATCGCGCTGGCCCGCGAGCGCGAAATCCCGATACTGATCGACGGCGCCCAGGGCGTGCCCCACCTGCCCGTCGACGTCCAGGAGCTGGGCTGCGACTTCTACGGCTTCACCGGCCACAAGCTCTTCGGGCCCACGGGCGTCGGCGTGATCTGGGGCCGGCTCCCACTCCTCGATGCCATGCCGCCCTACCAGAGCGGTGGCGACATGATCGAGTCGGTGCGCTTCGAGAAGACGACCTTCGCTCCCCCGCCGCACAAGTTCGAGGCGGGCACACCGAACATCGCCGGCGTGATCGGCCTGGGCGCGGCCATCGACTACGTGAACGGACTCGGCATCCGGAACATCGCCGCGTGGGAGCACGGCCTGCTCGAGTACGCCACCGAGGCTCTCGAGTCCATCGGAAAGCTGCGGATCTACGGCAAGGCGAAGAACAAGGCCGCCGTCCTCTCGTTCGCCCTCGACGGCGTCCACCCCCACGACATCGGTACCGTGCTCGACCAGGAAGGCGTGGCCATCCGCGCCGGACACCACTGCGCGCAGCCTCTGATGGAGCGCTTCGGCGTCTCGGCCATGGCCCGCGCGTCACTCTCGATCTACAACACCCGGGATGACGTGGACCGGCTCGTCCGCGCCCTTCACAAGACCCTGGAGCTGTTCGGCTGATGGACGACCTGCGCGAGCTCTACCAGACCACGATCCTCGACCACAACAAGAGCCCCCGGAACTTCCGGGAGCTGGAGGATGCGAACCGCCGGGCGGAGGGGTACAACCCGCTGTGCGGGGACAAGCTGACGGTCACCCTGCTCGTCGACGCCGACGACCGGGTCGAGGATGTGGGCTTCGTCGGGTCCGGCTGCGCCATCTCCACGGCCTCGGCGTCGATCATGACCGAGTTCGCCAAGGGCAAGAGCCGAGCCGAGATCGAGGAGACCTTCGAGCGCTTCCACGAGCTCCTGACCGGCAGCCCCAGCGAGCCCGCCGAAGCGCCGGAGCTGGGCAAGCTCGCGGTCTTCGCGGGCGTCCGGGAGTACCCGCTGCGCGTCAAGTGCGCGACCCTGGCCTGGCACGCACTGAAGGCCGCCCTCGAGAACCGCGAGGAGATGACCCTCGTAAAGACGGAGTGACCATGAGCGAGACCCCTACCAAAGAGCAGATCACGGACGCCGTGGTCCAGACCCTGAAGTCGGTCTACGACCCGGAGATCCCCGTCGACATCTACGAGCTCGGGCTGATCTACGAGATCGACGTCCGCGAGGCGAACCAGGTGTACGTCAAGATGACGCTGACCTCGCCCATGTGCCCGGTGGCCGAGACCCTGCCTCCCGAGGTGGAGGAGAAGGTGCGCGGCGTCCCGGGCGTGAGCGGCGTGGAGCTCGAGCTGGTCTGGGAGCCGCCCTGGAACCCGGACATGATGTCCGAGGCGGCGCGCCTCGAGCTCAACTTCTGACAGGGACTCGAGCCGGGGCTTCGTCCCGCTCGGAATCGGCGGTTACCGCCCTCAGATTCGCACGGGCAAGACGGCCGCGAAGATCCACGCCAGCCAGCCGGCCTCCACGATCACGCACGGGATGAGGCTCCGCGAGGTCGCGTAGATCGAGCCGCACAGGATCTCGATCTGCACGAACACGAACGAGAGGAGCGGCAGCATCAGCGACACCACCGAGGGAATGACACCCATCGCGATCCCGATCAGCGTGGCCACGACGACGATGGCGCGCCCACCGAGGCACAGCAGCACGGACTCGAGCGTGCTGCCGCGGCGCAGCAGCAGGTTGAAGGCCAGGGCGAAGGGCACGAGCAGCACCATCAACGCGAGTCCGCCGGCGGCGCGCTCGGGCGTCAGCGAGAGCCGGTGCACCACCACGCCGAGCGGTGTCATCAGGAAGTAGAGCGCGAAGAGCACGACTCCCGCGGCTACGGCGCCCGCCCCCACGTCCGAGAGGGGCGAGCGATCGAGTCGACCGCCCAGGGCGAGCAGGGTCAGCAGCATTACGCCCGTGACGGCGAAGTGCGGAATGGTGATGTCTCCGACCTCGAAGGGGATGAGGGCGCCCGGGTTCCCGGCGGCAAAGATCGGCAGCGTCGCCACGAGACCGCCCGCCACAAGGAGGAGCCCGGCGCCACCGCCAGCCCGCGAGCGCTCTGGGCGCGCTTCCGCGGAGGCGGCCAGTCGTCCCGCGACGTCCCCCAGACCGGGAAGCACGAACAAGAGCAGCGCGAAGCCGAGAAGAACGACAGCGCCGCGCGGGTCCGAGCGACCGGCACGCCCTTCGCGCTGGATGTCGAACGAGCGATCGAGCCAGTCCGCGATCTCTGCGATCGCGTCGCTGTTCGACACGATGGTGACGTGGTCGGCGCCGGAGATCTCCACGTGGCGCACCGCCGTGTCGTGCTCGATCTCGCCGTAGATCTCGCCGGGAGTCGCGTGCTCGACGCCCGCCAGGCGCGCGGTCAGCTCGGCCGCGCGGGTGCGGATGCGTTCCGGATCCCCCGACGCATAGAGGAAGAGCGCGTTGGCCGGCCGGTGGGTACCCGACAGACTCCAGCCTCCGGAGATCATGACCAGCGCGTCGACGCCCGGGTCCCGCTCCCCGTACGCGAGCGCGGCACTCGCGCCCATGGAGTGGCCCACCACGGCGATCCGCTGTCCGTCCACCCAGGGCGAGACGCGCAGGTGATCCACCGCGGCGGCCACGTCCCCGAGCAGGAAGTCACTGCGGCCGCGGGCGGCCGTGAAGGAGTTGCGGTTCGATCCGTGCCCGCGGACATCGATGGACAGCACCGCGTATCCGGCGACTGCCAGGGAGCGCGCCAGCACCGAGAGCCCGGCCCGGTCCGAAGAGAAGCCGTGCACGAGGACCACCGCGGGCGCCCGCTCCTCCCGCGGCGGCGGCTCGCCGAGGGTGCGGCCGCCGGAAGACTCGCCCGGCAGGGTGAGGGTGGCCGGAACACCGCCGTCGAGCTCGAGCTCGGCGTGGACCGGCCCCCCGCGCTCGAGGGTTCCCAGCCGCAGGTGCACCAGGAGCAGAAGGGCGAGCGCGACGAGGGAAACGATCGACCGCGGAGATCGCATCGCCACCCATGGAACCGCCGCGCCTCGCCGAAGTCAAACCGGGCCGGTATCGTCGGCTCATGCCCGAGAGCTCAGCAGGCATCCTCGTCACCGGCGCCAACGGCCACCTGGGCCGTCGGCTCGTGGCGAGGCTGGCCGAGCGGGAGCCCGGCCGACCGGTGCGCGCCGTGGTGCGCTCGGAGCGGGCCGCCGAGATGCTCGAGGCGCTCCCGGAAGAGGAGCGGCCCGAGATCCAGATCCTCGACTACTCGGATCTCGCCGCGATGGAGTCGGCCGCCAAGGGCTGCTCCGGAATCGTCCACCTGGTGGGCATCATCGCCGAGTCGGCCAGCAGTCGGTACCGGGCGGCCCACGAGGACACCTGCACGGTGCTGGCGAGCGCGGCGGCGAACGCGGGCGCCGAGCGCATTGTATACATGAGCATCCTGGGCTCGCATCCCGGCGCGGCCAACGCGTGCCTGGCGTCCAAGGGGCGAGCGGAGCGGATTCTGCTCGAGGGCCCGGTGCCCGCGGTGATCCTGCGCGTTCCCATGGTGCTGGGGAAGGGAGACATCGCGTCGAAGGCGCTGGCCGGCCAGGCGCGGGCGGGTGTGCTGCCACTGATCCGCGGCGGCGCCACACTCCAGCAGCCCATCGACGCCGGGGACGTGGTGGACGCGATCGTGGCGGCGCTCTCCCGGCCCGGGCTCGAGAACGCGGGGCTCGATCTCGGCGGAACGGAGTGCCTCACCCATCGAGCGCTCGTGGAACGCGCCGCCCGTCTCCTCGGTCGCCGTCCGACCGTGGTGCCGATTCCGCTCTTCGCCATGCGCGCCTTCGCGGCCGTGATAGCGCGCCTGAGCGCCAACCCGCCGATCACCCCGGCCATGCTCGGGGTGCTCCAGCACGACGACCAGGTCGATCCCAGCGAGGCCTGCGCCCGCCTCGGCATCGAGCTCACGCCCCTCGACGAAACCCTCCGCCGCTGCATCGGAGCTGTCGCATGACCGAGTCGACCGAAGTCCAGGACGAAGCCGGCACACCGCCCCGCAAGAACCTCCCGCTGTGGCAGAAGCTCCTGCCCTGGCTGATCACCGCCGCGTGCTTTGCCTTCCTGTACACGCGGCTCGACGCGGCCGCGGGCCGCGAGGGCCAGAGCCTGGCCCAGTATCTGGGCGGCGTCTTCGGCAAGGTGAGCTGGCCGAGCTGGCTCGCGCTCATGATCCCCTACTCCCTGTTCTTCTTTCTGGTGGACTCCGCGGTGGTGTGGCGTGCCATCAACTGGTTCAACACGAAGGTCCGCTACCGCGACATCCTCCCCATCCGCGGCAGCAGCTACATCCTCTCGATCCTGAACGAGCAGGTGGGCAAGGGCGCCATGGCCGTCTACCTGAACCGCCGCGACGGCGTGCCCGGTTGGGAAGTCGGCTCGAGCATGCTCTTCATCATGTTCTGCGAGTTCTACTACCTGCTGGCCTGGGCGACCCTGGGCTACTTCCTCCGCGGCTCGTCCCTGCCCGACGAGTTCTCGGTGATTCCCTATGTGGCGGTGGCCGCGATGCTGCTCTTCGTCCTCTTTCACGCGTTCTTCAGCGGCCGCATCATCAAGGGCGGAACCCTGCGACAGCGCCCGATCTTCCGCGCCTTCCGCGAGGCCAGGGCGTGGCAGTACGGCGCGCTCATCCTGATCCGCTCGCCCGCCATGATCGGCGCGGTGCTGGTCTACACCCTGGCGCTGCGCCTGTTCGGCATCGAGATCGAGTTCGGCACCATGCTGGGCTACCTGCCGCTCATCTTCTTCGGCGCCGCCACGCCGGGCCCCATGCGCTCGGTCGCGATCACCCTCTGGGTCGTCCTCTTCCCCGGCAATGAGGGCGAGATGACCGCCTTCGGCTTCGTCCAGCACAACTTCTTCATCTTCTTCAACGCGGCGATCGGCCTGCTGTTCCTGCGCCGGGCCAACCGGGAGCTGTTCGGAACGCGCACGCCGGAGCCGGCTCCATAGAGGGAACGACCGTGAGGAGCACCGAGCAGGTCCGCCTGCTGAAGATCCTGATGGATCACCTCGACAAGGGCACCAACGTCGACGCGGGCGGCATCCGCCGCAACCCCACCGAGGTCTACACCTGCCCCGAGCTCGCCAGCCGCGAGTGGGAGACCTTCTTCAAGGGCTACCCCCAGGTGATCGGGATGAGCGCCGATCTGCCGGTACCGGGATCGTTCCTCACGGTCTCGGACTTCGGGATTCCCGTCCTCGCGGTCCGCGACGACGAGGGAACCTTTCGCGCATTCCTGAACGTCTGCCGCCACCGGGGCACGGTGGTCGAGACCGAGCCGCGCGGCGAGCGCCGCAAGTTCTCCTGCCCGTTCCACGCCTGGACCTACTCGAACCGCGGCGAGCTGGTCGCCGTCCCGAAGGAAGACCACTTCGGCAAGATTGACCGCTCGTGCCACGGCCTGGTCCCGCTCCCCGCCGAGGAACGCTACGGCTTCCTCTGGGTGCACCCGGATCCCGACGGCGCGATCGACCCGGACGCGCTGCTCGGAGGCCTGGCCCCCGAGTTCGAGACGTGGAACTGGGGCCGGCTCACCTACTCCGGCGGCGACCAGTACGACATGCGCCTCAACTGGAAGCTGGCCATGGACACCTTCGGCGAGACCTACCACTTCCCCGTGCTCCACCGGAACACCCTCGCCAACTTCTTCTACGGCAACGTCCAGTGCTACGACATCTTCGGCCGCAACCACCGGATGATCCTGTGCCTCCGCGACATCGACCTGCTGCGCAATCGGCCCGAGTCGGAGTGGCACATCACCGCCGGCTCCTTCCCCGTCTACTACCTCTTCCCGAACATCCAGGTAAACGTGGGGGAGTCCGGCGTGACGCTGGTTCGCGCCTACCCGGCCCCCGGCGACCCGGGCCGATCGATCTCGGAGATCTCCTTCTACTTCGACCCGGACATCCTGGCCGGATCCCCGCAACGCGCGGCGGAGCGTTTCCAGCAATTCGGAAACATCATCCGGGATGAGGACTACGCCGTGGCCGCGTCCGCACAGCGCGGCGCCGAGTCGGGACTGCTGAAGTACGCCACCTTCGGCCGCAATGAGCCCGCGCTGCACCACTACCACAACACCTACCGGGCGGCCCTGGGGATGGAGCCGCTGCCGCTGATCGACACATAGTCCGGCCAGGATCGAGCGCGACGGACCTACGTACTGCGCAGCCGGCGCAGTGCCAGCGCACGGTCGCACATCGACGCCGCGGTCGACGCCACGAGCAGCCAGCCGAGGCCGTGCACCAGTGCCGGCGGCGGCCAGCCGAGGCCGAGGAAGTCGCGCACGACCGGGATGCCGAGCAGCACAAAGTAGGCGACGCCGTTCCAGCGGCCGAGAAAGCTGGTGCGCAAGGGCTGGCCGGCGAGCGCGCGGGAGTCGAGGGTGTACTGCAGGAAGGCCGCCGCCACGAGGAAGGGCAGCAGCGCGGGGACGAGCCCGCCGTAGGCGAGCGCGCCCAGACCCAGGCTCACGAAGGTGGCGTCGGTGGCGTGGTCGAGGAGGCCGCCCAGGGCGGAGGCCTCGCCGCGGCGGCGCGCGAGGCGTCCGTCGGCGAAGTCGCTGGCCACGGCCAGGGCGAAGATCCAGCCCGCGGCGTGGGGGGCGCCGGCCAGGATCGCGCACGCGCAGACCGGAGCGGCGAACAGCCGAAGTCCGGTGAGACCGTTGGCCCAGGTGAGCCAGCGGCCGCGCGCCATCGTCGATGTGGTCATCGCGTCGCCACCATACAGCAGGCCCCCCACTGGGTGGGCGGCGTCGGGTGGGCGGCGCTGCGAGCGCGGGCTAAGGTGCTCCGGCCATGAGAAGACCGGGAAGCACTGCCGCGTTGTTGGTCGCGCTGACAGTGCTCTGGGCGTGCTCGGCGGAGCCCGAGGCACCCTCCACGAAGGCGCCCGAGTCCCCGCCCGCGGCGCCCGTGCGCGAGCCAGCGTCGGAGGCTCCCGAGATCGAGGGGGTCGATCTCGTCGCGCGCGGGCGGCAGGTGTACGTGTCGAACTGCATCGCTTGCCACAACACGGACCCGTCGCAGGACGGCGCGCTCGGACCGGCGGTGGCGGGGTCCTCGCAGGAGCTCCTCTTGGCCCGGGTCATCCGCAACGAGTACCCGACGGGCTACACGCCCAAACGGGACACGCGGGCGATGATTCCCCTGCCCCACCTGGAGCCGGACATCCCAGCCCTCTTCACGTTCCTGGCGAAGTGAGCCAGCCCAGCGGGGCCCGCCTTCGCCGCCGTACGCTAACTGTTGATCGCGAAGCCGATCAGGTAGAGGAGCAGGGTCAGGCCAAGGCCCGCGTGGATTGTGCCCGACACCTTGGCCAGAGGCTTCTGGGTCGCGAGTCCGGGGCCGACGAGGGCGTTGATCTCCACCAGCAGGATGACGATTCCCGCGACCAGCCAGTAGGCGACGTCACTCGTGCCGCTGTTGAATGCCGGCAGGTGACTGGCGGCGCCCATGAAGAAGAGCATGGGAATCGAGAAGAGGGTGTTGGTGCGGGAGGCCAGGCCGGCCCGGGCGCCGCGCGCCGCGGCCTCGGGAATCGCCTCGCCGCCGGCCGCCACCTGCTCCGCGGACTTGATCACGACCTGCTGGGCGGGCCAGATCACGAACCACACATTGGCCCACATGAAGGTGCCCATCAGGCCGCCGGTCAGGACGCGCGTCATGTATCCGTCGCTCAGGGACAGGCCGCCCATGCCGAGCTTCATCAGCACCAGGGTCCAGCCCGTGAGGAAGGTGAACATGGCGCCCCAGCGGAACCACCACAACGCGTTGGGCACCAGGCCGCGGATCATCGCGCTGCGCGCGGTGCCGCCCAGCTCGGTGCCGAAGTAAGGCGTCTGAAGGAAGTTGAAGTAGTAGAGGATGCCGATCCAGGTGATCCCAGAGAGGAAGTGAAGCCAGCGGATCAGGAACTCCCATCCGCCGGAAGTGGTGATGATGTCCATCTGGGGTCCCCTCCTACTCGATTGCGCTGCCCAAGTCGATTGCGCCGCCCATTCTATCCGCGATTCCCGTCCAATCGGGCCAAATTCTCGGTTTCGCGGGGGGCGGCGTCGCGCCAGCGCGGAATACGCGTGGCGATGCGGCCCCAGCCGAGGCGGTCGAAGAGCGCCGTCGCCTTGTCCCGGTCGGCGCCGCGGAAGCGCAGCTCGCCCAGGCCGACGTCGATGCCCGGGACGCGCTGGTGGACGGTGGCCAGCTCGCGCACGCGCAGCGCCAGCTCCCGGTGCTCCTCGATCTTCGCCGCCAGGCGTTTGGCCCCGCGCACGGCGACCTCGGACCACTCCGCCGGGTCGGCGGGCACATGCTCGATGCGTCCAAAGGCGCCCAGCACAGCGGCCGCGCTCTTCGGACCGACCCCCGGCACGCCCGGCAGGTTGTCCACTGCGTCGCCGACGAGCCCCAGGTAGTCGGGGATCTGGTCCGGGTCGACTCCGAACTTGGCGCGTACGCAGTCCGCGTCCATGTGCGAGTCCTTTGCGAGGTCGTAGAGCTGCACCCGCCCGTCGTCGCGCACGAGCTGGCAGAGGTCCTTGTCGCTGGTCACGATCCGGACCCGGGCGCCCTTCGCCAGGAGCTGGCGGGTGAGGGTTGCAATCAGGTCGTCGGCCTCGTAGCGGTCCCGGACGAAGACGGGGAGTCCCAGCGCCCGGCCTACCTCGACGCAGAGGTCGAACTGGGGCTCCAGGTCCTCCGGCGGCTCGCCCCGGTTGGCTTTGTAATCGGGGAAGGTCTCGCTCCGGAAGCTCGCATTCACGTCGTAGTCGAAGCAGACGGCCATGTGGGTGGGCACCTGCTCGGCGAGATAACGGAGCAGGGTGTTCGCAAAGCCGTAGGCAGCGTTGGTCGGCGTGCCGTCCGGTGCTGACATGTCGGGAAGGGAGAAGTAGGAGCGGAAGATGTAGATGTGCCCGTCGATCAGGTGGACGAGGGGCTTCTCCGCCACGATCCGATCAGCGACGCTCGGCCTGGACGGCTTCGACCACGTCAGTGACGGCGTGATCGACGGGAAGGTCCTGGGCCTCGCCGTCCCGCCGGCGCTTCAGCTCGACCTTCCCCTCCGCGAGACCCTTCGGTCCCACGGTCACGCGGTACGGGATGCCGACGAGCTCGGCGTCCTTGAACTTGACACCGGGCCGCTCGTCGCGGTCGTCGATGACCGCGTCGATGCCTGCCTTCAGGAGTCCGTCGTAGATGCGCTCGCCGGTCTCGGCGGTGGCCACGTCCTTGGCATTCAGCACGGTCACGACTACCTCGAAGGGCGCCACGTTCACCGGCCAGATGATGCCGGCGTCGTCGTGGCTCTGCTCGGCGATGGCTGCCATGTTGCGGCCGATCCCGATCCCGTACGAGCCCATCACGAGCGGACGCGCCGATCCGTTCTCGTCCAGCACCTTCGCGTCGAGCGCTTCGCTGTACCTGGTGCCGAGCTTGAAGATGTGCGCCACCTCGATGGTCTTGAACACGGACAGGGGCGCGCTGCACAGTGGACAGCCCTCGCCTTCCTGAGCCTCGCGCAGATCCAGCCACGCCTTCGGGGCGATGTCGCGCTCGACATCGACGCCGCGCAGGTGGAAGTCGTCCTCGTTGGCACCGGTGGTCATGTTGCGGCGGCCGCGGAGCGCCTCGTCGGCGATGACGAAGTGGTCGGTGACGCCCACGGCGCCGAGACTCCCGGGCGAGGCGCCGAGGGCCGCGCGGACTTCCTCCGCCCGGGCAGGCCGGATCCGGCTCGCCTCGATCTGGTCGACCACCTTCTGCTCCACCAGCGGGTGATCGCCGCGCAGCAGGAGCAGCACGGGCTTGTCGTCGATCGTGTAGACGAGGGTCTTGATCTGCCGCTCTGCCGGCGCACCCCCCTCGAAGTTCGCCAGGTCGTCGATGGTGCGCACGCCCGGGGTCGGAAACTTCTCTGGCGCGGCGGGCCCCGGCTCGTCCTCGACCGGCGGAATCTGCGACGTGGCCTTCTCGGTGTTGGCAGCGTACCCACAGGAGGCGCACGAGACGATCCAGTCCTCGCCGGCGTCGCTCTTCACCATGAACTCGACCGACTCGTTACCGCCCATGGCGCCCGAAGACGCCTCCACCGCCACCGTGTCGAGTCCCAGGCGGCCGAAGATCTTCCGGTACGCCTCGCTGTGGAGCTGGAACGCGTGGTCGAGGCCCTTCTCGTCGATGTCGAAGGAGTAGGAGTCCTTCATCGTAAACTCGCGCACGCGCAGGAGACCGCTCTTGGGACGCGCCTCGTCCCGAAACTTGTGCTGCACCTGGTACCAGATCTGGGGCAGCTGCTTGTAGGAGCGAAGCTCCGCGGCCACCGTCGTAAAGATCTCCTCGTGGGTCATCCCCAGTGCGGCCTCGGCGCCGTGCCGGTCGCGGAGCCGGAACATGTCGTCGCTGATCTCGTTCCAGCGCCCCGATCGCTCCCAGATCTCGCGCGGCTGCATGCACGGGAGCTGGAACTCCTGGGCTCCAATCTCGTTCATCTCTTCGCGCACGATCTTCTCGATCTTGCGCGTGACGCGGGTACCGAGGGGAAGCAGGGAATAGACCCCGGCCATGAGCTGCCGGATGAAGCCCGCGCGGACCAGCAGCTTGTGGCTCACGGCCTCGGCGTCGGCCGGGTCGTCGCGAAGCGTCGGAATGAACGTGTTGGACCAGCGCACCCCGCCCGAACGTAGTCGACCCGCGTCACGCTCGCTGCCCGGGAAGGCAAGCCGGCGGCCTGGATCCAGGAGGGGCCCGGATCAGAGGGGAACGGACCGGCTCGGAACGAAGCGGTCGAAGCACTCGGAGAGCCGCCCGCACACCGGATGCGCGCCGGCCTCGCCGATCACCTCGCCGTCGAGGGTGGCGACGGGCACGATGCGCGCGCCCGTCCCGGTGAGGAAGACCTCGTCCGCCCCGAGCAGGTCGAAGCGCCCGAGGCTCTCCTCCCGGGCATCGATCCCCTCCGCCGCGGCAATCTCGAGCACGCTCGCCCGGGTGATGCCGCCGAGGGCGCCGTCGACCAGGGGAGGGGTCCGCAGTCGGCCTCCCTCGACTGCGAACACGTTCGCCACGCTGGCCTCGGCCACACGACCCTGGGCGTTCAGGAGCAAGGCCTCGTCCGCCCCACGCAGGCGGGCCTCGCGCTTGGCGAGGACGCTGTTCAGGTAGTTCAGGCTCTTGACCCGCGGGTCCAGGGCGTCGGCGGCGGGACGACGCACGCTCACGATGACCATGTCGATGCCGCGGCCGAGCTTCTCCTCGGGATAGAGACGCACACGGTCGGCGATGCACAGGATGCGCGGGCGCGTGCAAAGGGTGGGATCCACCCCGAGCGCGCCGTCGCCCCGGGTGACGATCAGGCGGAGGTACGCTTCCGGCTCGCCGTAGGCACGCGCCGTCTCGAGCACGACCTTCTCCAGCGCCGCGAGCCCGCCCGGAATCTCGAGGCCGATGGCGCGGGCCGAAACGCCGATGCGGCGCAGGTGATCCGGCAGCCGGAAGACGCCGCGGCCGTACACGCGGATCCCCTCGAAGACGCCGTCGCCGTACAGGAGTCCGTGATCCGTGACCGGAAGCCGCGCCTCCGCGCCATCGACGATCTCACCGCCGATCCAGACCTTCATCTCGATCGCCCTCGCCCGGGCGCGCCGACCTCGAGGCGCGCCGCGATCTGCTCTGCGGCCCGGCGCACCCGCCGGGCCAGGGCGTCGGTGCCGAGCTCCTCGAGCCGGGGCGTGGCGGCCGCCAGAGCGACCGCGCCCACCATGCGCTCGTCCCCACCCCTCCCGGTTCGGATGGGCGCCGCCAGCACCGACAGCCCCGGGATCCACTCGTCGCGGTTGAGGGCCCAGCCCCGGCGCCGCACGGCCCGCGCCGCGGACTGGAGCGAGCGCGGCTCGGTGAGGGTGCGCGGAGTGAACGCCTTCAGTGGCGTTCCGCTCTGCGCGACCTGGTCCGACCCGAACGCCAGGTAGAGCTTGCCCACGGCGGTCGCGTGCACCGGCACCGCCGATCCCACCTGGGGCGCGGCGCGCAGGAACCCGCTGCCCTCCGCCTTGTCCAGCACCCGGAGCTTCCCGGCGCGGGCGGCCACCAGGAAGAAGGTCTCGCCCACCTCCCGCGCCTGCGCCTCGAGGACCGGGCGCCCCGCGGCGACCACCGGCTCGCCTTCGAGCGCGCCGAGACCGAGCGCCACCAGCGCGATCCCGGTCCGGTACTGGCCGCGCTCGTCGCGCTCCACGAGTCCGCGGCGACCCAGTGCCGACAGCAGTCGATGGGTGCTCGACTTGGGCATGCCCAACGCCTGTCCAATGGCGGTGACACCCTGGGGTGCACGGGCGGCATGCAGGTGAAAGAGGACGTCGACAGCCTTCTCGACGGTTCCGGCGGACTCCATCGGCACTCCCCAGTTGGTTCGGGGTTCCGGGTTCCGCGTCCCGAACAAGTTCCTTTTATCGGAACATAATTCCTATAAATAGAACAGTAGGATCCTTCGCCCGTACCCGCAAGCGGTCGTCGGGGGGGGCCAGAACGGCTAGCATGGCGCCGCCACCCGGTTCCCTCCTTCGGTGTTGGCGCGGCTCCCCCGGATCGAAGTTGAAGTGCTGCTCGGGTGGGGCTCGCCCCGCTCGCAGCGGGGGCGTTGATTGGCTGATTTCGAGATCATCGAGCGACTGAGCGACCTCGAGGCGCTGTCGAAGGACCTGCTGACCGAGAAGATCATCGCCGTCGATACCGAGGCGGACAGCTTCTACCACTACTTCGACAAGACCTGCCTGGTCCAGATCGCCACCCGGCGCAGTGCCTACCTGATCGACCCTCTCGCCCTGGGAGGTCCCGCCGAGCTCGCACCACTCGGACCCGTGCTGGCCTCGCCCAAGGTGCGCGTGGTCTTCCACGCCGCCGAGTACGACATCTACGTGTTGAAGCGCGACTGCGGCTTCACGTTCGCGGGGCTCTTCGACACGATGATCAGCGCGCAGCTCCTGGGCTACCCGTCCATCGGACTGGCCGCGCTCGTGAAGCACCACTTCGATGTGCTGCTCCCCAAGGACGAGCAGCGCTCGGACTGGTCGCGGCGGCCGCTATCCGACAAGCAGCAGACCTATGCGGCGAGCGATGTCCAGTACCTGATCCGCTTGTCGGAGAAGCTCGAGAAGGAGCTCAAGAAGGCCGGGCGCCTCGAGTGGGCCGAGGACGACTTCGCCGCCCTCACCCAACGCGAATGGCCCCAGCGCGAGTTCGACAAGCTGGGCTACCTGCGGCTCAAGGGGGCGCGTCGCCTCGACTCGAAGGAACTCGCCGTCCTGCGCGAGCTCTACCTGGCGCGGGACCGGCGGGCGAGGGAGATCGACCGCCCGCCCTTCAAGGTGCTCGGCAACCGGACGCTCCTGGAGATCGCTGAGCTCAGCCCGCACAACATGCGCGAGCTGGGCGAGATCAAGGGCATCACGGAGCTGATCCTGCGGCGCATGGGCCGGGACATCATGGCGGCGGTGCGCAAGGGCCGGAAGGACGGGCACGGTCCGATCCCCAAGCTCGAAGCGAACGGGCGGCGGCGCATGGATCGGCGCAGCGAGCGGCTCCTGACCCGGCTCAAGCGCTGGCGCGCGGTCCAGGCCAACGAGCTCAAGATGGACCCGGGCGTCCTGTGCCCGAACGCCTCGCTCGAGACCATCGCCTGGAAGAACCCACGGACCGGTGCGGACCTGGTCGGCCTGCGCGAGCTCAAGCCCTGGTTCGTCCGCGAGTTCGGCGATGAGGTGGCCCGCGCACTCCAGGACGCGGAGGGCGAGGACGAGGCCTAGATCCACGCGGATGCACTCGACCTCCGGCCTCGCCGCCAGCCTGCCAGATCCGAAGTCTCTACAATGCGCGGACTGTGGATACTCCTTCCCGACCGCTCCACTGGGAGCTCGGTGTGCTGCTCGTGGTGGTCCTCGGCGCACTAGCGCTCTTCGCGGGCAAGGCCTTCACCGTCGACGATCCGCTCTTCCTGTGGCTTGGCCGCCACATCCAGACCGACCCGGGAGACTTCTTCGGCTTCTTGGTCAACTGGTCCTATACCCCCCGCCCCATGTACGCCATCACCAGGAACCCGCCTCTCACGGGGTACTACGTGGCGCTCGCCGCCGCAGTGGTCGGTTGGAGCGAATACGCCTTGCACACCGCCTTCCTCGTGCCGGCCGGTGCAGCGGCCCTGGGAACGTACGGACTCGCCCGCCGTCTCTGTTCGAAGCCGCTGGCCGCGGCCCTGATCGGGCTGCTCACGCCCGTATTCCTCGTCTCCAGTACCAACATCATGTGCGACACCATGCTGGTGGCCTTCTGGTGCGGGTCTCTCTGGTGCTGGATCCGCGGCTTCGATCTCGCCGAGCGCCACGAGGGGGATCGCTCGCATCACGGGTGGCTCCTGGCAGGGGCAACCCTCGCGGCGCTGGCCAGCTTGACCAAGTACTTCGGTGTCGCGCTGATTCCGCTGCTCCTGGCCTACGGCTTCGCCCGCCAGCGGCGACCCGGGCCGTGGCTCTTCTCCCTGCTCGTCCCCCTGGCGATCCTGGTTGGCTATGAGCTTGCAACGGCTTCTCTGTACGGCACGGGCATGCTCCGAGGAGCGGCGAGCTATGCGATCGGTCCAGCCTCGCTGCGCGCGAGCCCCGCCGACCGTCTGGTCGTGGGGCTGGTCTTCGCCGGAGGCTGTCTGATCCCGGCGCTCTTCTTCGCTCCTCTCCTCTGGTCTCGGCAGGTGCGCGCCGGGACGGGCGCGATCGTCTGTTTGCTCGTGGCCCACGTGGGCCTGAACGGACGGCTCTACACCGTCCCCTTCCTGTATCTGAAGGACTGGCCGCCGGCGATAGGCCTTCAGCTGTTCCTCATGGCGCTCGCGGGAGCGAGTCTGTTGGCGCTCGCGGCGGCCGAGCTCAGGCAGCAGCGCACCCCGGAGAGCTGGCTCCTGGCACTCTGGGTACTGGGCACTTTCGTCTTCGCAAGCGCCGTCAACTGGACGAACAACGGGCGCTCCAATCTCCCCATGGCCCCCGCCCTCGGCATCTTGATCATGCGCCGCCTGGATCTCCTGGCCCGCTCGCGGGCGGAGCCCGTTCGCTGGCAGTGGTTGGCGGCCCCGGGCGTGGTCGTCGCCCTTCTGGTCGCCTGGGGGGACTTCCACTGGGCGAACCAGATCCGCGACACGGCTCGCCACCTGAGCGGGCGCTACGTCGACGAAGGCCACCAGACCTACGTCCTGGGCCACTGGGGCCTGCAGTTCTACATGGAGGAGATGGGAGCCCGCACCATCGACTACCGGCGGGACAGAATCATTCCGGGCGACGTCTTGGTGGAGCCGGGCTTCAGCTCTTACAAGCGGTCGCCCGAACCGGACCTCGTGACCCTCCTCCAAGAGCACCGGCACCCGGACCCCATCTGGGTGCACACCATGTCACCGAAGGTCGGCGCCGGGTTCTACGCGAGCAATGTGGCCCCCCTCCCCTACGCGTTCGGGGCCGCCGAGCCCGACGTGTACTGGGTGTGGGAGGCGAAGAAGGACTTCGCGTTCCCGCGCAAGGCCCGGCGATCTCCGATCGAGCCGCAGTCCGGAGCTGGGTTCTAGGCGTACAGAGTCTTGAATAGACGAACCCCCCGGCTGGATGCGCTCAGCCGGGGGGGTTCCCTGTCTATCTGGCCCCCGGTTTCTCCGGGTGTAAGGCGGGGTGCCGTCTGGGGGAAAGCGCCTTGGTCTTGACACCCGGAGCCCGGGGTTCTGGACTCCTCGGATGAGCGCGCCCTTTGCCATCCAAATCGTCCAGGCCAGTTGTGCCCTCTTCCTACAGCAGGTTGCGTGCCAACTCGCCGGCTTGGCGGAAAGGTCGGAATTCCGGGGACTTGGGGCATGCCGCCGGCTCCGTCAGCGCATCCTGGGGCTGCAGCCGACACGAGCTCGAGCCGCCCCAGACGCCCGTCACCTATCGATTCCCCTTACGATTCAGCCGCTTGATCCCACTGCAACCAAAGTGAGCCCCGCCGCTGGGGGTGGCACCCCGACTTCCACGCAACCCCGTTCGCGTTGCCCTGCGATGTCCGCATTGGGCGCCAATTCCGCTCCGGAGCCTGCGATAGACTGCGCGCGTGTTC
>JAPUKG010000354.1 GCA_027295775.1 Pseudomonadota bacterium | reverse complement strand
CGGCCGCGCTTGCGGAGCTCGGCGCGAATCCCGGAGCCGGCCAGGAGCACCACCGCCAGGATGGCCGCCTGGGCGCCGAGCGCCCGGTCGCGAACCGCCAGGACCAGAGCCGGGGTCACGAACGCGACCACGCACAGCATCGCCACGATCAGGAGGGGCCGCAGCATGGGCTCCTGGACGAAGGGCAGGAGCAGGTGCTCGGCCTGAGACGGCGCCTCGTCTGGCTGCGGTTCGGGTTCCGCCATCGGGAGCGAGGGTACCTAGTAGCCCAGCTCGATGTCGACGAGGTGCAAGAGCGGCTCGCCCTTCCGGTCGCGCTGCAGGTTCTCGATGAAGGGCTCGATCAGGCGGTCCAGGGCGCCCGGCCCGCTCCACGAGGTGTGCGGGCTGAGCCGCACCCGGGGATGCCCGTAGAGCCAGTGTCCTTCGGGCAGTGGCTCGGGGTGCACCACGTCGAGGGAGGCCAGCCCGACCCGTCCGTCGTCGAGCGCCTCGCGCAGGGCGTCCTGATCGACCAGCTCGCCCCGGGCGACGTTCACCAGGTGGACGCCGGGCTTCACCCGGGCCAGGGTCTCCCGGTTCAGCAGCTGGCGCGACTCGTCGGTGACCGGCGCTGCGATCACCAGGTGATCCGAGGCGGCGAGGAGCGCGGCCAGGTCCACGATCTCGACGCCGGGGACGGGGCTGGGCGCCGCCGTCCGTCGGTGCGCCAGCACGCGCATGCCGAAGGCGAGGGCGCGGGTGGCGACGGCCTGGCCGATCCCGCCGATGCCGATGAGGCCCAGCGTGCGCTCGTAGAGGCCGCCGAGGGACGCGATGTTCCACTGCTCTGGAGACTCGACCCCCCACGACTCGGGGATCTTCTTCTCGGCTGCCAGCATCACTGCCAGCACCCACTCGGAGATCGGGATCGCGCTGGCGCCGCGCGAGCAGGTGAGCGGCCGGCCGCCGAGCTCGTGGAACGGGAAGGCGTTGACGCCAGTGCCGTACGCGTGCACCCAGCGAACGCCGCGCGCCACCACGTCCCCGAGGTTGGGACTGCCCCACGCCTGGGTCAGCAGCACGTCGCCCTCCACGTTGCTGGCGATGGCGCCCTCTTCGGGAACCGCTTCTAGCTCGACGTCCGGAAGCTCCTCGGCGATGCGCTTCAGGAGTCCCAGCGGTACGTGGCTGAGCACGCGTGTCATCGTTCCTCCGGTTGCTCCACCCGAACCCCCCTGCCATGATGCTCGCGATGCACATGCTGATCGGCGAGATCTTCCGGCGCAATGCCGAAGTGGTGCCCGACGCCGTGGCGGCGTCCATGGGCACCGCGGTCCTCACGCACGGCCAGCTGGATCGCGCCGGCAACCAGGTGGCGCACGTGCTGCGCGAGCTGGGCGTCGAGCGGGGGGACCGCGTCGTCTCGTGGGCGGATACCTGCCTCGAGATGCTGCCCCTCTTCGTCGGGCTCGCCAAGCTGGGTGCGGTGTTCGCGCCGGTGAATGCGCGGCTCGGGGTGGAGGAGGCGACCGAGGTGGTCGCCCGGGCTCGGCCGCGCCTGCTGGTGGCGGATCCCGCCCACGGCGAGGCGGCGGCGCTGGTGGCGAAGAACGCCGGGGTGGTGCTCACCGCTCACGTCGGAGGCGCCGCCGGCGGGCCCGGGACCGATCTCGACGCGGCGGCCCGAACGGCGCCTGGCGACGAGCCGGAGACGCCCGGGTTGGTGGAGACCGACACCCACGTTCTCTTCTTCACCAGCGGCAGCACCGGCCGCCCCAAGGGCGTCGTCCTCTCGCACCGCGCCAACAGCCTGCGCACCTTCCAGGGGGTCTTTCGCGACGAGCCGGAGCGCTCGGTCTGCATGTTCCCGCTCTTCCACATGGCGGCGTTCACGCTCGGGCTGGCGGCGTGGCAGACCCGCGGTGAGATCGCGTTCGTCGAGTCCGCCACCGCCGAGGAGATCCTGTCGGCGGTCGAGCGCCGGCGCGCCAATCGCCTCTACTGCATTCCCGCTGTCTGGGCCCGCATCCTCGAGGCGGACCCCGACCGCTGGGACACGTCGAGTCTGCGCGAGATCGACACCGGCACCTCGGCCACCCCCATCGAGCTCGTGCGCGCGCTGAAGGAGCGCTTCCCCGGGACGGTGACCCGCATCTACTACGGCTCCACCGAGGTGGGCTCCGCCGCGACCCTTCCCGACGCCGACGTGCTGCGCAAGCCGGGGAGCGTGGGACCTCCGTCGCCGGGCGTCGATCTCGCACTCACGGACGAGGGCGAGATCCGGGTGCGCAGCGCCTACCTGTTCGACGGCTACTTCGACGACCCCGAAGCGACGAGCGCGGCGCTGGTGGACGGCTGGTTCCACACCGGGGATATCGGTGCCCTCGACGACGAGGGCTACCTCCAGATCGTCGGCCGCCTGAAGGAGGTGATCCGCACCGGCGGCGAGAGCGTGGCGCCGAGCGAGGTCGAGCAGGTGCTGGCGAGCCACCCGGCGCTGGCGGAGGTCGCGGTGGTGGGAGTCCCCGATCTCCAGTGGGGCGAGCTCGTGTGCGCGGTCGCGGTGGCGGCGGATGCGGGGACGGGGGTGGCGCGCCCGAGCCTCGAGGACCTGCAGAAGCACTGCGAGGGACGGCTCGCGGGCTTCAAGAAGCCCCGCCGCCTGGAGTGGGTGGAGGCCCTCCCGCGCACGGCCGCCACCGGCCAGGTCCAGCGGACCCTGCTGGTCGAGCAGATCGCCACCCGCTGACCGCGGGGGTTGCCGTCGGTCCCGAGTCGGAATAGTATTCCCAATAGTGCAGAATGCCGTTCCCGACCCCAGCCCGGCCATCGACGCCCTGGCAAGCCGGTCCGCCGCCCGCGGTCTGGAGCGCCGCCGGGCCGTCTACGCCGACGAGGTCCGCCGGCTGGTCCAGGCGAGCTTCGAGCTGATCCGCGACCGGGGCGACCTGGAGCCCCGGGTGGGCGAAATCGTGAGGGCGGCCGGACTCTCGAACCAGGCGTTCTACAAGCACTTCCGCTCGAAGGACGAGCTCCTGCTGACCGTCCTGACCGAGGGCGTGCGGGTGCTGGCCAGCTACCTCGAGCACCGCATGGACGCGGTCGAGTCGGCGCCCGCGAAGATCCGCGAGTGGCTGAGCGGCGTGCTCGAGCAGGCGCTCCATCCCGAGGCCGCCTCCGCCACTCGGCCCTTCGCCGTGTCGCGCGCTCGCCTGGCCGAGCTCTTCCCGAGCGAGGTGGAGGATTGCGAGCGACAGCTGGCGGCACTCCTGCACGGCGCGATCGAGGCCGGGGTCGCGAGCGGCGAGCTGGCCGCGGCCGACCCCGAGCGGGATGCCGAGACCGTCTACAACCTGGCCATGGGTTGGGTGCAGCGCCAGCTCGCCCGGCCCGAGGCCGAGCTCGCGCCCGCGTCACCCGACGACGCGGCGCACCTGATCGAGTTCGCCATGCACGGACTCGCGCGCGGCTCGGGCCCGCCCCAGGGTCGCTGAGGTGGAGCGCGAGATCCTGTTGACGGGGATCGGCGGGCAGGGCGTCCAGCTCGGCTCGTCGATCCTCGCGCGCGCCGCCGTCCTCGAGGGCCGGCAGGTGATGCTCTTCGGCTCGTACGGCGGCACCATGCGCGGCGGCCCCACCGACTCCACCCTGGTCGTGGCGGACGCGCCCATCGCCTCGCCGCCCATCGTGTCCCGGGCGTGGGGTGCCCTGGCCATGCACCACGCCTTCTGGGCGCCCCTGCGCGCGAAGCTCCGGCCGGGGGCGGTCGTCGCGCTCAATGCGTCGCTCTTCGAGGGCGAGGTGGACCGCGATGCGTGCCGGGTCTTCGACGTTCCAGCGACCGAGATCGCCACGCAGCAGGGCAGCGTCCTGGCCGCCGCCATGGTGCTCGTCGGCGCGTTCGCCGGGGTCACTGGGCTGGTCGGCGTGGACTCCCTGGTCGAGGCCATGCGCGCCCTGGTCCCGGCGTACCGCGTGCAACACCTGGACTGGAACGAGCGCGCACTCCGCGCGGGCTTCGACGCGGTCCCGCGCGGCGCGGCGCCGGCCTGGAGCGGCGAGGAGCAGGCGGCATGAGCACCGTGGAGGCCCGCGGCACCATCACCATCGCCGTCGAGCGCTGCAAGGGCTGCGAGCTGTGCATCCCGGCTTGTCCGCCGCGGGTGCTGCGGATGTCGGCGGACCACAACGAGACCGGCTACGCCTACCCGGAGCTCTTGCCCGGCTGCACCGGCTGCGGCGCGTGCCTGCTGGTCTGCCCCGACTTCTGCTTCGAGGTCTACCAATACGAGACACCGATCCTGCACGAGGTCGGCGCCATCGGCGATCTGGGAGGACCGGAGTCGTGACCCGGACGCTGATGGAGGGCTCCTCGGCGATTACCGAGGCGGCCATCGCCGCCGGCTGCCGCTTCTTCGCGGGCTACCCGATGACGCCCTTCACCGAGCTCCTCGAGAGCTTCGCGCGTCGGCTTCCCGAGTCGGGCGGCGTGTGCATCAACGCGGAGAGCGAGCTCGAGGCCGTGGGCATGGCCTGGGGTGCGGCCGCCACCGGAGCGCGCGCCGCCACGGGCTCGACGGGACAGGGTCTGGCCCTCATGCAGGAGTCGCTGTCCGAGCTCACTCGCGCCGAGCTCCCCCTGGTGATCTTTCACATGGCGCGGGGCCAGAGCGACTACACCCAGGCCACCCGCGGCGGTGGCCACGGCGACTACCACCACGTGGTGCTCGCTCCCATCGACGTACACGAGGCCGTCGAGCACACCCAGCTCGCTTTCCACCTGGCCGACCGCTGGCGAAACCCGGTGCACCTGTACGGCGACTTCCTGCTCGCCCACACCTCCGAGGCGGTGAGCATCGAGGCCGCGGAGTTCGAGCCGCTCCCGGAGAAGGACTGGGCCGTGGACGGCACCCTCGGCGGGAGCGGCCGCTCGCGCAACGTGAATCCCATCGGCATGACCAAGGGCGCGAAGGGCATCGAGCCCGAGTCGTTCTGGAAGCGCCTGCAGGCGAAGCACGACCAGATCGCGCGGGAGGAGGTGCGCTTCGAGGCGGAGTTCACCGAGGACGCCGAGCTCCTGGTGGTGGCGTTTGGCAGCCTGGCGCGGTTTGCCCGCTACGCCGTGCGCGAGCTGCGCCGCGCGGGCGTCCGGGTGGGCTACTGGCGGCCCATCACGTTGTGGCCCTTCCCGACCGAGGCGCTGGCGGAGGTGGCCGAGGGCGTCGAGCGCGTCGCGGTGCTGGAGCAGAACGCCGGCCAGATGATCGACGACGTTCGGCTCTCGGTGCTGGGCCGCTCGCCGGTGGTTCCCATCGGCGAGATCTCCTCCGACGAGGCGGGCTTCGGCATCGGGCCGATCTTCGATCTCGAGGACGTCCGCCGCCGCATTCAGGAGGTGTGCACATGAGCGACCGCCCCGTCTTGCCGGAGCTTCCCACGCTGCCCACGGACGCCCCGCCCAGCGAGCCCGCGCGACAGCTCGGTCACTTCCGCCCGAGGCTCCTGCTCCACGAGGACCACGATCTGTGCCCGGGCTGCGGCGAGCCCCTGGCGATCCGTACGCTCCTCGAGGTGATCGACGAGATGGGCGAGGCCGAGAACACCATCGGCGTGGTGGGCATCGGCTGCTACACCGCCTTCACCAGCACCATGGACGTGGATCTGGTGCAGGCGCTTCACGGCCGCGCCCCGTCCGTCGCCACCGGCGCAAAGCGGATGCGTCCCGAGACCATCGTATTCACGCTCCAGGGCGACGGCGACATGGTGAACGAGGGGCTCCAGGAGGTCCTCCACACCGCCGCCCGGGGCGAGAGCGTCACCTGCGTGATGCTCAACAACGGCGTCTTCGGGGAGACCGGCGGGCACATGACCGCCACCACCGTGCTGGGTCAGCGCACGAAGAACTCGCTCGAAGGCCGTGACGCCGGCTATCACGGCTACCCCATCCTGATCGCCGACCTGCTGGCGCCGCTCGGTGGAACCGCCTACGCCGCCCGCGGCTCCGTCCACGACGCGCCCGCGGTGGGGAGGACCAAGAACATGCTGCGCCGCGCTCTCGAGACCCAGCGGCGGGGCGACGGCTTCTCCTTCGTCGAGATCCTGACCATGTGCCCGACCGGCTGGTTCGTCCCCACCGCCGAGGGACCCGGCTACCTGAACAGCGTGCTGGGCGCCGTCCACGCCACCGGCGAGCTCCGCAACGCGGAGCGCCTGGTGACGACGGCGGAGCTCCTCCAGGCCGCGAAGGACGACGCCGGTCGTCGCGAAGAGCCGCTCTCCTAGCGCGGCTCGATCAGCGCGTTCAGCAAGCGGTTGGCCTCGATGACGAGCGGGTACACCCGCTGCTGGGCCGCGCAGTTGTCGACGAGGTCGAACCCGGGCCAGGTGGAATCCGGCGCGTCGCGTTTGGCACAGCCGTCCAGGTGACGGCGGACCCGACGCCGGAAGCGCCGCGGGGCGGCGGCGGTGCGGCCCTGCTCGACTCGCTTGAGAGTCGATTCCACGCCGTGAGTGAGCACTTCCCTGGCGGAGGAGAAGGGGAAGTCGCGGGCTGCGAGGTTCTGGATGGCTTCGATGAGCTCCAGGAGCGCAGTCCTGGCCGCCTGCTGCGGCAAGGGCGTGAAGTAGGCCGAGTAGTCGATCTCCAGCGAGCCCCTGGGCGAGCGCGCGGAGTCGCTGAAGTCGAAGGGGTCCAGGATGTCGGCGGCGAAGGCCAGCAGCCACAGGCCCTCCCACTCGAGGATGTCTTCGAAGCCTTCGGGAATGTCCCCCAGGAACAGCTCGCTCAGGTATCGCTCGTAGTACGCTCGCTCTTCCGGCTCGTCGAAGTCGGGGTGCTGGAGGAGGAAGCCGTCGGGAGCCGGGGTCTGCTTGAACAGCAGGCCGAGCAGCAGGAAGTACGCCTCCTCGTCGATTCCCAGAACCTCGATGATGTTGTCGCGCTGTTCGTAGGCGAGGTGGATGGTCTCCACGTAGTGGTCGATGGTCGTGCGCCGGCGGTCGAGGGTGGGCGAATAGGTGTCGAAGCGGAAGGTGCCCTCGTCGAAGTCCAGCTCGTAGATGCGCAGCCAGCCGTCTCCCCCGTTCCGCCCGTTCTGGTAGTCGGTGAGGATCTGGATGATGGTCTGGGCGTTGCTGTTCACTCCGTCCAGTCGAAGCCAGTCGGCGTGGAAGTGGCCGGCGTGGATCATCAGGATGTTGGGGTGCTGGGTCACGAGCTCGTTGAAGAGCTCCTGGGCCGTGTTCGGCTCGACGACGCCGTCGACGAAGTTGTCCTGCACGGTCAGCGGGCCCAAGGGGGTCTCGACCTCCTCCCCGTAGCGACCGCCGAACAGCTTGAAGTCGTAGAGATAGCGGTGGGTGCCGATGATGAAGATCGTGTCCGGATTGTCCGCGATCACCTGATTGGCCCAGTCGATCTCCGGCTGGGGGTGGTCGATGCTGAAGTTGAGGAACCCGAGCTTCAGACCCTCGTGCTCGAGCAGCTGGAAGCTGCCGCCGCCACCCGGCGAGGAGGAGCGGTACCAGGACCGGCCCGCGAACACCTGCGGGCCGAAGTGGTCCAGGTAGTTGCGCCGGTAGTCCGGTCCGTGGTTGTCGTCGTGGTTGCCCATGATCGTGCCGTGAGGAATGTCGGCCCGGAGCAGGAGGTCCATGGCGTCCTTGGCCCGCGCCCATTCCGTGAGGTCGTCTCCGTGCTCGACGATGTCGCCCAGGTGGCTCACGTAGCGGATGCGGTGCTTCGCGGCCTTGTCGACGATCCACTCGGTCTGGTCGAAGAAGATGGCGCCCGTCCCGCGCGGGTCCGTGACGGCGGGGAAGCGCCCGTCCCCCGGGAACCGGTTCTCGGTGTATTTCTGGGTATCCGGGAGGGCCACGAACACGAAGGGCTCGGCGTACAGAGACGACGCTGCGAGCAGGACGGCCACGGCCGGGATCAGGGGTAGAGCGCGGTGCATGTCGATCCCTCTCTTTGCAGGGACAAACTGACCGCATTGGAGACGGGTGGCAAGCCCGTATATTGATCGGGCCGTGTCGGTCGACTCCGCGATCTCGAGGCTGAACCCGCTGGTCGTCGCCGTCCTGCGCTCGCCCTTCCACTGGGTGATGAGCGCCGGGCTGGTCCTGATCACGGTGACCGGACGCCGGAGCGGGCGCCGCTACACGATCCCCGTGGGCTACCAGCGCGACGGCGACGTGCTGACGGTGATGGTCTCCGAGGCGGCCAAGAAGTCGTGGTGGCGGAACTACCGGGAGCCGGGCCCGGTGGAGCTCCGGCTGCGCGGAAGGGACACTCGAGGGCGCGCCGAGCTGGTGCGCCCGGACTCGGAGGCGTTCCGCAGCCTGTCGGAGAAGACGCTGCGCCGGGCGCCCTGGCTCGGGCGGGTCTTCGGAATCGCCTACGACCGCCGCGCCGGGCTGAGCGAAGAGCAGCTCGAAGCCCTCGGCCGCAGCATCGCCATCCTGCGAATCGATCTCGAGATGTCCGCCGCCACGGGCTCGACCCCCTGATGTAGACTGGGAGCGAGGGAGACCGCCATGACTACCTTCGACCGCTATGCGATGCCCAGCGAGTCCGACTTGTTCATCCCGTCCCAGTTCGAGACCCAGTTCTGCTGGGAGTACGATGACGGCCGCTCGGAGCTCCTCAACCTCTATCGCAAGGGCAAGAAGCTGCAGTGGAACTCGGAGGAGCGGATCGACTGGTCGCAGGATCTCGATCCGGAGAACCCGGAGGGTCTCCCCGACGACTCCATCCCCATCTTCGGCTGGGACGGCTTCGCGAAGCTGACGGCGAAGGAGAAGGCGAATGTCCGGCGCCACTACCAGTCGTGGCAGCTCTCCCAGTTCCTGCACGGCGAGCAGGGCGCGCTCATCTGCACGGCCAAGATCGTGCAGCAGGTGCCTTCCATGGCCGCCAAGTACTACGCCGCGACCCAGGTAGTGGACGAGGCCCGCCACGTGGAGTCGTATTCGCGGCTCCTGCACGAGAAGATGGAGCTGGCCTACCCGATCAACCCGCAGCTGAAGACGCTGCTCGACCAGATCCTGCGCGACTCGCGCTGGGACATGACCTACCTGGGGATGCAGATCCTGATCGAGGGGCTGGCCCTGGCGGCGTTCCAGCTGATCCGCGACGGAGCGCAGAACAAGCTGGCGGCGGCGGTAAATGCGTACGTGATGCAGGACGAGGCGCGTCATGTGGCCTTCGGCCGCCTGGCCCTACGCGACTACTACCCCAAGCTCACCGAGAAGGAGCGCGACGAGCGCGAGGAGTTCGTGGTCGAGGCCTGCTATCTGATGCGGGACCGCTTCCTGGCCGAGGAGGTCTGGGAGCAGCTCGGGCTCCCGGTGGAGGAGTGCGTACTGAGCACCGACAAGTCCGAGTGGATGGCGGAGTTCCGCTCCTATCTGTTCACGCGGATCGTGCCCAACATCAAGGCCATCGGGCTCTGGGGACCGCGGGTCCGCGACGCCTACGCGAAGATGGGGATCCTGGGCTTCGCCGACGTGGACGCCGAGGAGCTCCAGCGGGAAGACGAGCGCGTGGCCGAGGAGTTCGACCGCGTCCACGGGATCAAGCCCGAGATGCTGCAGGGCTCCGGGTAAGCGCGGAGCCCCGGTGCAGAGCTATCAGATCGCCGACCTCTTCGAGGCCGTCGCTGACGCCATCCCGGATCAGGTTGCTCTGGTGTGCGGCGGCGAGCGGCTGACGTACCGGGAGCTCGACGAGCGCGCTACCCGGCTCGCCGACTTCTTCAGGAGCCGCGGGCTCGGTGGCGGCGACCACATCGGCACGTACCTCTACAACGGCGTCGAGTACGTCACGACCATGATCGCC
>JAPUKG010000353.1 GCA_027295775.1 Pseudomonadota bacterium | reverse complement strand
ACATACCGGCTCCCCACGAGAGGATGGCGATGGTCGCCTCGAGGAGCGACGTGTCCACCACCTGACCGCGGCCGGTGCGCTCGCGCGCGAGCAGAGCCAGCTGCACACCGTGGGCCGCGAAGATGCCAGCCAGGAGATCGGAAATGGCGATGCCCACGCGGGTGGGTCCACTCTCTTCGGTGCCGGTCAGGCTCATCAAGCCGCTCATGCCCTGGGCGATCTGGTCGAAGCCCGGGCGATCGCGGTACGGACCGTCTGCGCCGAAGCCCGAGATGGCGCAGTAGATCAGGCGCGGGAAACGCTCGCAGAGCAACACCGGGCCCAGCCCCAGCTTCTCCATCACGCCGGGGCGGTAGTTCTCGATCAGGATGTCGAAGTGGGGAAGCATGCGCAGCACGAGCTCACGACCCGGCTCCGTCTTGAAGTCGAGGGTGATCGAGCGCTTGCCCCGATTGGCGGAGAGGAAGAAGTAGTCGTCCCGCTTTGCTTCTGCCGGGCGGAACTCGCGGCCCTTGCGCGACTCCACCTTGACCACGTCTGCACCGTAATCGGCGAGCAGCATCGACGCGAACGGGCCCGCGAGATAGCGCGTGAAGTCGAGGACGCGGATGCCGTCGAGGGGCGCCGGCACTACTTGCCCTTGAAGTTCGGCCGCCGCTTCTCCAGGAACGCGCGCACGCCCTCGGCGTAGTCCTCGCTGGCGTAGCAGGCGCGGGTCGCCTCGAGCAGGGTGGCGTAGTCGCGCTTCGCGTCGGGCTTGGCGATCTCGCCGAAGGCGAGCTTGGCCGCGCGCAGGGTGAGCGGCGCGTTGCCGGCGATCCGCTCGGCGGTCTTGCGCACCGCCGCGTCGAGCTCGGCCTTCGGCAGGACGCGATTGACCAGGCCCATCTGCTGGGCCTCGTCGGCGTCGAAGCGCCGGGCGGTGAGGAAGATCTCCTTCGCCGCCGGCGTGCCCACCACGTTGACGAGCGCCTTGATGCCGTGGGCGCTGTAGCCGAGCCCCAGCCGCGCCGCGGGTATCGCGAAGACCGCGTCGTCTGCCGCGTAGCGGAGGTCCGCGGTGAGGGCGATCGCGCAGCCCCCGCCGACGCAGAAGCCGTGGATGAGGGCGAGCACCGGCTTCGCGAGCGTCGCCAGCGCCCCGAAAGCGGCGGCGTTGTCCGCGTCGTAGCTCTGGGCGCCGTTGCCAGCCCGGCTCACCTCGAACTCCGAGATGTCCGCGCCCGAGACGAAGGCCACGTCGCCTTCGCCGCGCAGGATCACCACCCGGATGGCGGGATCGTCGGCCAGCTCCTGGACGGCGCCCGGAATCTGGCGCCACATCTCCGCGGAGATGGCGTTGCGGCGCTCGGGCTGGTCGAAGATGATCCAGCCGAGGGGAGCCTCCCTCTCGACGCGGATGCGGCCGCCCATGGCCGGCGATACTACCAAAGGCCCGTCCGGCGGTATGCTACGCCGCGGAGGAAGCGGCATGAGCGATCTGGCGTCGAAGGACTGCGTTCCGTGCAAGGGCGGCGTTCCGCCCCTGGCGGGCGCCGAGCTCGAAGACCTCCAGAAGCAGCTCGGCGATCGCTGGGAGGTCGTCGACGGCCACCATCTGACCAAGCGCTACCGCTTCGCAAACTTCGTCGAAGCGCTGGCCTTCACGAACCGGGTGGGCGAGCTGGCCGAGCAGCAGAACCACCACCCGGACATCGAGCTGGCCTGGGGGCGCGTCCGGCTCACGGTGTGGACCCACAAGATCGACGGTCTCACCGAGAGCGACTTCGTCTGGGCGGCCAAGGCGGACCTGCGGGAGTCGCGGGAGTAGCGGCTCGGGCGATCGCGAGCGCGGCGCTCATGCGCTTGCAAGCGCGGCGAACAGGGCGCGCGCCTTGTCGAGGGTCTCGCGGTACTCGGCCAGCGGATCCGAGTCCGCGACGATGCCGCCGCCCACGTGCAGATACGCCCTCCCCTCCCGGACGAGCAGGGTGCGAATCACGACGGAGAGGTCGGCGCCGCCGCGCACGTCGAGATAGCCGAGCGCGCCGGAGTAGACGCCGCGCCGTACCGGCTCGAGACGATCGAGGATCTGCATGGCGGCGATCTTGGGCGCGCCGGTCATGGAGCCGGGCGGGAAGGCGGCGCGGAGGAGGTCCGTCGCGTCTCGATCGGGGCGCAGGCGGCCGGTCACGGTCGACACCATCTGGAAGACGCTGGCGTAGCGCTCGATCGCCATCAGCTCGGGCACCTCGATGCTGCCGACGCGGCACACGCGGCCGAGATCGCTGCGCACGAGGTCGACGATCATCAGGTTCTCGGCGCGATCCTTCTCCGACCCCGCGAGCTCCGCCTCGAGGCGCGCGTCCTCGGCAGGCGTGGCGCCGCGCGGGCGCGTGCCCTTGATCGGCCGGCTCTCGACGTCTCCATCGGGCGTCACGCGCACGAAGCGCTCGGGCGAGCTGCTCAGGATCTGGACCTCGGGAAGGCCCAGGTAGGCAGCGAAGGGAGCGGGATTGATCGCGCGCAGCCGCCGGTAGAGAGCCCACGGGTCTCCCGCGAAGGGGAGATCCATGCGCTGGGTGAGATCCGCCTGGTAGACGTTGCCCGCCTCGATCTCCTCGAGGATGGAGGTGACGGCCTTCGCATAGCCGGACTCGTCGAAGTGCGCTTCGAGACTCGCGGGAGGTCCTGTGCGGAGCAGCCGGTCGCGCCGGGGAATCGCTGGCGCGACGGCCGCGCCGACTCCGGAGACGCGCGCCGCCAGCGCCTCCGCCGCCCTTCGGGCCCGACGCGCGGCGGCGTCCGCCGTCCCCGCGAAGCCCAGACCCAGGGCGAACGCCCTGCCCTCGCCATGGTCGACGGCCAGCACGCGGTCCACGAACAGGAGCGCGAGATCGGCGAGCCCGAGATCGTTCCAGCCGTGGAGACGAACGGGCTCGATCTGCTGGGCCAGCTCGTAGCCCCAGTAGCCCACGGCGCCCCCGACGAAGGGGAGGGCGACGTCCGAGGAGGCGTCCGGCGGGGGAGGCGGTGGCAGCAGCTGGCGCACCACGTCGAGGGGATCGTGCTCGACGACACTGCGGCCGACCGTCCAGCCGGGACGCACCGCGCGGCGGCAGTCCAGCTCGATGCGATCCCCAAAGGCGCGCACCACGAGGTAGGGATCGGACCCCGCGAACGAGCTGCGCCCAAGTCGGGAGTCCGTGAGCGCGCTGTCCAGGAGCCACGGATAGCAATCCGCCTGCAGCCGATCCGCGGCGGAGAGCAGATCGGTGGATCGCGGGAGCTCGACCCGGTGGAGCGCCGTGCAACCCCTCTTGGGTTCAAATCGGGTTTCGAACTGGGTTTCGGTCTGGGCTTCGAGACGGGCCATGGCGAGAGCGGGGAGACTACCCCACCGCCCTTTCCCGAACACCGTCCTTTTCGTGAAGCGAACGTTTAGAATCGCTCACGCATGCCGGGTACCGATGCGGAGCGGAACGCCAGTGCGGACCGGGAGGAGATCGGCGGGCCGTACGCCCACTACGTGCTCGGCGTCCTCGCGCTGGTCTACGTCTTCAACTTCCTGGACCGGCAGATCCTCTCGATCCTGAACGAGCGCATCAAGGCAGACCTCGGGCTCGGCGACGCACAGATGGCGTTCCTGTACGGAACGGCGTTCGCCGTCTTCTACGCCGTCTTCGGAATCCCGCTCGGTCGGCTCGCCGACGTCTGGAACCGCCGCAGCCTCATCTCGATCGGTCTCGGCTTCTGGAGTGTGATGACCGCGCTCTCGGGACTGGCGCGGAGCTTCGGCCAGCTCGCCGCCGCGCGCATCGGTGTGGGTGTGGGCGAGGCGAGCGCCACACCCGCCGCGTTCTCGCTGCTCTCGGACTACTACGCGCCGGCGCGGCGAGCCACGGTGCTGGCCATCTACTCGAGCGGCATCTACATCGGCGCGGGACTGGGGCTCATGATCGGGGGGCAGATCGTGGAGCGCTGGGAGACCGCGTTCGCGGGCACGACGGCGCCCTTCGGTCTGGCGGGCTGGCAGGTGGCGTTCTTCGCGGTGGGATTGCCCGGTCTGCTCATGGCGCTCTGGGTGCGGACGCTGCGCGAGCCGCGGCGCGGCCAGGCCGAGGGGATCGACTCGCCAGACGAGCCCCACCCCCACCCGTTTGCCGAGTTCGGGCGCGAGCTGCGCTCGGTGATCCCGCCCTTCACCGTCTTCCACCTGAGGAGTCTCGGCGCGGGTCGGCGCGGGCTGGCGCTCAATGGAGCGGCGGCGCTCGTCATCGCCGCGGTCGCGGCCCTGCTCACCGCCTGGACCGGCGACGCAGCGCAGTGGATTGCCCTGGCGATCGGGGTGTACGCGGCCTTCTCCTGGTCCCAGTCGCTGGCGCTAAAGGACCGGCCCACGTCGGCGCTTCTGTTCGGAACGCCGAGCCTGCGCTGGCTCTGCATCGGCCTGGGCTTCCTGGCCTTCACGGGTTACGGCGTGGGCTACTGGACCGCGCCCTTCTTCGTGCGCATGCACGGCGTGTCGGAAGGGGACGTGGGCTTCTTTGTGGGCGGTGCCGCCGCGGCCGGCGGCTGGCTCGGCGTGACCCTGGGCGGCATCCTCGCCGACATCCTGCGCAGGCGCGCGGTACCCGGCCGGCTCTGGGTCGGGATGGCGGCGGCCGTACTCCCGCTGCCGTTCGGCTTCTGGATGCTGGGAACGTCGAGTACCACCACCGCCTTCATCGTGAACTTCCCGGTGAGCGTACTCACCTCCATGTGGATCGGTGTCGGTGCGTCCACCGTGACGGACCTGGTGCTGCCACGCATGCGCGCCTCCGCGTCGGCATTCTATTTGATGATGCTGACCTTCATCGGCCTCGCCCTCGGTCCCTACACCATCGGCCTCTTGAGCGACGCGCTGGGCGACCTGCGCATGGCCATGCGCATCGGCTTCTCCGCCAACGTCGCCGCGCTGCTGTGCCTGCTCGTGGCCGCGCGCCACCTCGCGCGCGACGAGGAGACCCTGCGCGACCGCGCGCGGGCGGCGGGAGAGACCTCGATCTGACCCGCTGATCGAGCCCGGCAGGGGCCCGCCTTCGTTCGGCTCACCCGAGGCGAAGCCTCGGGCGGCCTCACTGCGCGTCGGCCTCCTAGCCGGCAGCTCCCGTGCAGCGGCCGCGCAACTTCACGCCCTCGGTCCAACGCCCACAGGCTGTGTGAGATCGGGTACTCTCGACGGGTGCGACGTGTCTGCTTCTATCACGGGGGCTGCCCCGATGGATTTGGTGCCGCTTGGGCCGTTTGGAAGGCCTGGGGCGAGCGCGGCGAATACCGCCCGCGCGGGCACGACGACGCCCTCGACCCGTGGGATTTCGACGGTGCCGAGGTGGTGTTCGTCGATATTTCTGCGCCGAATGACGTTTTATCCGGTCTCCTCACCACCGCGGACCGCGTGACGGTCCTCGATCACCACGTCTCCACGCGAAGCCGCTACGAGAGCGACGCCGAGTTGGTGGCGGCGGTGGAGCGGAGCGATCACGAAGTGATCTTCGAGCTCGACCACTCGGGCGCTGTGCTGGCCTGGCAGCACTTCGGCGGCAGCGAGCCGGTGCCGGACCTGCTCCTCTACGTGGAGGACCAGGACCTGTGGAACTGGAAGCTCCCCGAGTCGGAGGCGGTCAACGCCGCCATCGGATCCTACCCGCACCGCTTCGACGTGTGGGACGAGCTGGCCGCCCGACCCGTGGCGGAGCTGGCGGCCGAGGGTCAGCCGATCCTGCGCGCCCAGAAGGTCGAGGTCACCCGGCTCCTCGGCGACGCGCACCAGATCCGGATCGGCGACCTCTCCGTGGAGGCCGTGAACGCCGTCCACCACCGGAGCCGGATCGGCCACGAGCTGGCAGCGCGCTCCGCCTTCGATCGACCTGTGGGCTGCGTCTACCGCGTCGTCGGGGCCCGTGTCAACGCGTCCCTCTACTCGATCGGCGACCTCGACACCTCGGTGATCGCCAGCCGGTACGACGGCGGCGGCCACCGCAACGCCTCGGGCTTCAGCGTTCCGCTCGAGGACTGGCTCCGCGACTTCGTCTAGTCCGCGGAGCTTCGCTCGCCGCCCTTCGGCGGCTTGCCGTCTCGCCACTCCTCGGGCGTGAGAGTCTTCATCGCGAGGGCGTGGATCTCGCCGCCCATCTCGTCGGCGAGGGTCTCGTAGACGAGGCGTTGGGCCGCGACGCGCGAGAGCCCGGCGAACTTCTCCGAGACGATCGTCGCTCGGAAGTGGCCGCCGCCAGAGGCCGCGCCGGCGTGACCGACGTGCCGGTGGCTCTCGTCGACCACCTCCACATGAGCAGCCCCGAGCCGGTCGCGCAGCTTCTGCTCGATCCGCTCGCGCCTGCCGGAGCGGGCCTCGGCCACCGCCTCAGTCCTTGGGCAGACCGAGGATGCGCTCGGCGATGATGTTCTTCTGGATGTTCGGCGTGCCGCCACCGATCACCACCTCGGGCCAGGAGAGGGCGAAGGTCTGCCAGCGGCCGTCGTCGGGCACGTCCGCCGCGCCCTTCATGAGGGGCGCCGCGCTGCCCTGGATCTCCAGGGCCAGCTCCCCCAGCTCGATCTCGAGCGCGGCCCGGTGGAGCTTGTTGATCGACGTCTCGGGCCCGACCTTCTCGCCCTTCAGCTGCTTGGTGAGGAAGCGCATGCCGTTCAGCCGCATGGCCTCGATGCGCGTGCCCGCCTTCACCAGCCGGCGCCGGATGCCCGGGTCCTCGACCGCGGGTTTCCCGTTCTTCCGGCAGGTGCGCGCCAGCTCGGTGATCGCCTCGAGGCTGCGCAGCAGCCCGTGGATCTCGGCAATGCCCGAGCGCTCGTGGGCGAGGGCGGAGATCGTGACGCGCCAGCCCTGCCCCTCGTCCCCCAGCCGGTTCTCCACGGGAACGCGCAGGTCGTTGAAGAACACCTCGGCGAACATGGCGCCGCCGGCCATGTTCTTGATCGGCCGCACTTCGAGCCCGTCCGAGTCCATCTCGACCAGCAGGCAGGTGATGCCGTCGTGCTTGTCGTCGGGGTTCGCGCTCGTGCGAACGAGCAGGATCATCCACTTGGACCACATGGCGATCGAGGTCCAGATCTTCTGGCCGTTCACCACGTAGTGGTCGCCGTCGCGCACCGCTTTGCACTTCAAGGAGGCCAGGTCGCTGCCGGAGTCCGGCTCCGAGTAGCCCGTGCACCACTGGTACTTCCCGTCGAGGATGTCGGGGATGAACTTCTGCTTCTGCTCCTCGGTGCCGTATTCGATGATGGCGGGGCCCACCCAGGCCAGTCCCATGAAGCAGCTGCCCAGGGGCGGCGCCTTCCTGCGCGCCATCTCCTCCTTGAGGACGACCTGCTGCATGATGTCGCCACCGCCACCGCCCACTTCCACGGGCCAGGAGAAGCCCACCCAGCGCTTCTCGCGCACGAGCTTGTTCCACTTCGCGACGGACGCCGGATCGCGACCGCCTTCCGCGGGCAGGTTCTCGTCGAGAAACTTGTGGACCTCACCGCGGAAGGCCTCTTCTTCCGGAGTAAACTCGAAATCCATCACAGTCCTCCCAGGGCGGCGAGGCGTTCGTAGTGGTAGTCGGCGTCGCCGAATGCGGGGCGCGCCCACTTCGATCGCTTGAGATAGAGCTGGATGTCGTACTCCCAGGTGTAACCGACGCCGCCGTGGAGCTGGACCCCGTCGATTCCGATACGCGGCAGCGCCTCGCTGGCGTAGGCCTTGGCCCGGGAGACGGCCAGGGGCGCGTCGTCCGAGTCCTGGTCCAACGCCCAGGCCGCGTAGTACACGAGCGACTTGTATGACTCGATGTCCACGTACATCTCGGCCAGGGGGTGCTTGACGCCCTGGAAGCGCCCGATCAGCGCGTCGAATTGCACGCGCTCCTTGGCGAAGTCGGTGGTGATGCGGAGCGCGCCCTCGCCCGCGCCGACCATCTCCGCGGCGACCAGCGCCGCGCCGACGTCGAGGAGCCACGCGAGGGTGGGCCACGCCACGCCCGGCTCTCCCAGGATTGCACCAGCGTCGACCGCGGCGCCGTCGAGAAGGAGGCGGCCCACTCGCTTGGTGAGATCCATCGAGGGCTGGTCGTCGGCCGAGACACCGGACGTGTCCCGCTCGACCACCGCGAGGCCGACGTCTTCGGCCCCGTCGCCCGTTCGGAAGGCCACGACGAAGAGGTCGGCTTTGCCGGCGTCGGAGACGAAGCGCTTCTCGCCCGTGAGCACGAACCCGTCGCCCTGGGGCTGGCCGCGCAGCTCGATCCCTTCCGGGTCGAGCCGATCGCTCGCCTCGAGGACGGCCAGCGTCCCGATGCGCGAGCCGTCGGCGAGACCCGGCAGCCAGCGCTGTCGCTGCTCCGCGCTGCCGAGCTTCTCGATCGCCTTCGCCGCCAGCACGGTCGAGACGAGAGGCGACGGGAAGAGCGTCCGCCCCGTCTCCTCGAGCACCACCACGAGCGTCACGAAGTCCATGCCCACGCCGCCGTACGTCTCGGGGATCGTGAGACCGACCCAGCCGAGCTCGGCCATGCGGGTCCAGAGGGGGCGGGAGAAGCCCTCCGGGCTCTCCACCTGCTTGCGCACCTGCTCGAGCGACGCGTTCTGGTCCAGGAACTTGCGCAGCTCGGCGCGGAGCAGATCCTGCTCCTCCGTAAATCCGAAATTCATGACCGGCCTCGTGCTTCGCGGACGAAATGCTACAAGATCCAGAGGGTTGCCCGCGGAATTGACATTGGAGTCAACCGAAACGACCGCCAGGATACGCCGCCGGATCGACGCCGTCGACTGGCGGACCGCCGAGGCGAGCCTGGGAGATCGAGGCTATGCCCGGCTGCCCGGACTCCTGTCGGCGGTGGACTGCCGCCAGGTGATCCGGCTGTACGCGGACCGGGAGCGCTTCCGCAGCACCGTCGATCTGGCCCAGCATCGCTTTGGCGACCGCGGCGACTACCGCTACTTCGCGAGCCCGCTGCCGCCGCTGATCCGGGCGCTGCGTGTGCGCCTCTACTCGAAGCTCGCTCCCATCGGGAACCGCTGGAAGGAGGCCCTCGGCGCGACCGACCGGCTTCCGCGGAGCCTGTCCGCGTTCCTCGGCCAATGCCGGGCGGCGGGACAGACGCGACCCACTCCGCTGGTACTCCGCTACGACGCGGGTGGCTACAACTGCCTGCATCAGGATCGCTATGGCGCCGTTGGCTTCCCGCTGCAGGTGACGATCATGCTCTCGCGCCTCCACGTCGACTTCGAGGGCGGTGAGTTCCTGCTCACCGAGCAGCGGCCGCGCATGCAGTCCCGCGGCGAGGCGATTGCCCTCGAGCGGGGCGAGGGCATCGTGTTCCCCAATACCGAGCGCCCGGTTGCGGGTGCGCGCGGGGTCTACCGCGCCCAGCTCCGGCACGGCGTGAGCCGCATCCACGCGGGCGAGCGGTTCACCCTCGGCATCATCTTTCACGACGCGGCGTAGGCAGAGAGGTCGGACGGGTCGCCGGTCTCCGTGGCGAGCTCCGCCAGGCGTGCGCGCAGTGTTCGCTGGAGCTCGACGTGGCTCGCCCGGCCAAACTCGTTGCGCAGCTCGTAGGGGTCCTCGACGTGATCGTAGAGCACGCGGTAACGGCCGATGGAGTAGACGTAGCGCCCGTCCCAGACCGCCCGCCACCCGCGGTCCACGTCCCGCAGACCGACGCCCAGGTAGAGCGCCGTGCGCGCGGGGGCGTCCCCGCCCCGGCAGGCGGCGGCGAGACTGCGCCCCTGAACGCCGCTTGGCGCCTCCAGCCCCGCCAGCTCGAGCAGGGTCTGTGCCAGGTCCTCGCCGCAGACCAGCGCGGAGCTCACGCGGCCGGCCGGCACCGCGTCGGGCCAGCGCACGAGGAGCGGAATGCGGAAGGCCGTGGCGTGGGGAGACGCCTTGCCGCGCATGTTGAACTCCTCGTCCCCGGAGCCCGGAATCTCGAGGGCGTGGCTGCCGAGCCGGTCGCCGTGGTCCGAGCAGTACAAGACGACGGTGTCGTCGAGCGCGCCGAGCTCGTCGAGGCCCGCCAGGATTCGCCCCACCTCGTGGTCGATGGCGGCCACCTGGCCGTAGTAGACCTGCCAGAGCCGCCGAACCTCGCGCTCGCGGGCGCGCGGCAGAGCGCGGATGTCGGGCGGCAGCTCGAAGTCGCCCGGGGGAAAGCGCTGGAGGAACCGCTTGGGGCACTGGCGGGGGTTGTGCGGCGGGCCATAGGCCAGGTAGAAGAGCCAGGGACGTCCGCCCTCTCCGTGTCGGCGCGCGAAGTCGAGCAAGACGTCCGTCTGCCAGCGCGGCTCCCAGTCGTAGCCCGGAACCCGGATGCGCGTGCCCGCCGCGTCGAAGCGCCAGACGTCCACGTACTCGTGGCTCTTCTCGTAGCCGTTCCACTCCTGCCAGCCCTGACGGCGCGGGCCCTCGGGCACGAAGCCCAGCCGGCTCCCGCTGCCGTCCAGATGCCACTTGCCGATGTAGCCCGTCGCGTACCCGTTCCCGGCGAAGATCTCCGCGAAGCCGGTGAGGCCGGGCTCGAGTTGGCGGTTGTTCCGGGTGACTCCGTGGGTGTGCCAGTAGAGACCGGTCTGCATGGTGCCGCGGAAGGGCGCGCACAGGGGGCTCGAGCTGACGGCGTGGCTGAAGCGAATCCCCTCGGCAGCCAGGCGATCGAGGTTCGGCGTCCAGGCCTGCTCGTCCCCGGCGCAGCCCAGGGTCATGCCGCGATGCTGGTCTGGCTGGATCACCAGGACGTTGGGACGCCGCGCGCCCGCCGCAGGCTCTTTCCGGCCCAGTGCGCCCCCGGGGAGCGCCACCGCGGCGGCTGTGCCCGCGAGCATCCCCAGGAAGCGCCTTCGACCCACCTCGGTTGCGCGCGGCATGGGCGGCGAATCCTAGCGCGACTCGGCTGATATCATCGCCGCATTGACGCGATCGCCGTCGGAGCCTCCCCCAACCTCGATGCGGTTTCAGCGAAGGGACATTGCGGGTGCGGCGGCGGCGCTCGGCATCGCCGCGCTCGTGCACGTGCTGTTGGGCGTGCAGCCGGACCTGTCGTCGCCGCAGGCGGACGCGAACCTGCGCTTCGCTTCCGAGGGGTCGCTTCCGGACGCGCTGGCCGACTATCCGCCCCGCTGGCCGCCGCTCTATCCGAGTGTCCTGTGGCTGCTGGCGCGGGCCGACGTCTCGGCGGTGTGGGCGAACCAGCTGCTGTTCTACGGCGTGCTGCTGGCGATGGCGGTGTTGGCCCGGCGCACCATCCCCGGGGTGCACCCGGCCTACCCCGTCCTCCTCGTGGCGGCCCTCGAGTCGAGCTACCCGATGATTCGCCTCGCCACCTCGGAGCTGCTCTTCTCCCTGCTGGGACTGTGCACCCTCGGACTGGCCGCACGGAGCCGGCGATCGGCTTCGTCCGCAGCTCGGACCGGACTCGCCGCTGTGGGCGCGGCCCTCTGTCTGACCCGCTACTTCGGCGTCGTGTGGACGGGGCCGCTACTCGTCTGGCACAGCTGGCGGGGCGCCGGCGGATCGATCGCGCAGCGCGCGCGCCGGACGCTCGTCTTCTCGGGCCTGCTGCTCGCGCCGGTGGCCGCATGGATCGTCTATGCGCGCGTGTCGACCGGCTTCTGGACCGGGACCGATCGGCTGAAGCCGCGCCGGGGCTTCCGGGCCGACGCCGCCGGCGTGGAGGACCTGCTGATCGACGTCACCCACCTGGTCAAGACGCCCCTGGTGGACTTCTTCTCCGTCCAGAACTGGGGGCGCCACGCGGTCATCAATCACGACTACGAGCTCGTGGCCGGCGAGGTCGCCATCGCCGTTCTTGCCTGCGCGCTCTCTGCGGCCGTCGCGGTCGGGCTCTTCCGAGCGCTGGGCCGGGGTCGGCCCCGCGCCGCGCCGTCCGCCGAGACGGGGCTCCTGCTCCAGCTCGTGGTTCTGTATCCGGTGGCGATCCTGTTCCTCTGGAGCACCGGCAACCCCGACCGTATCTACACGCGCTTCCTCTATCCGTGGTACCCGCCGCTGATCCTGCTCGGTACCGCCCTCTACGGCTGGACCCGGCGCAACGCGCCCTCGTTCCTGCTCCTGTGGCCGTTCCGCGGGCTGTACGGGCTCATGCTGGCGGCCCAGTGTGCACGCCACGTCCCTCACCTCTGGGCCGCCTTCGGCTGACTGGGGCCGTAAAGAAGTGGCTCTACCATCGCGGCTGGGTACCACACCATGCGCACGATCACCTCGCGGTGCCCGCGCTCGCGGATGGTCGGGTTCCAGAAGCGCCAGACGACCTCGCCGTCGGGTGCGACCTCGAAGGCTTCGCCTTCGTTGGACACCGCGACCAGATGGTTGCCGTTGGGCAGGCGCTGGCTGCTCCCCCGCTGCTTGGTGAAGAACGGCTCGTCTCCTCCGTCGTAGCTCCAGACCACCTCGCCGCGC
>JAPUKG010000352.1 GCA_027295775.1 Pseudomonadota bacterium | reverse complement strand
GCGGTGGACGGACCGCTCACCCGCTGCGTCGAGGACGCCGCGCTGCACCTGGACGCGGTGGTCGGCGCCCATCCGCTCGACCCGAACTCCCTGCCCCATCCGGGGGTCGCCTACCGGGAGCTGCTCCGCGATCTCCCGTCGGGACTGCGCATCGGGTTCTCGCCCGACCTCGGCTACGGGGTGGTGCAGTCGGACGTGGCGGAGGTGGTGGCGGACGCGGCGCACGTCTTCGCCGAGCTCGGCCACAAGCTCGAAATTATCGACGGCGGACCGCCGGAGCCGGGACTCGACTGGGGCCTGCAGGGCGCCTTCGAGCTGCTGGGGAGGATTGGCCACCTGCTGCCCGAGCGAGAGACCGACTTCGGCCGCAGCTTCATCCATGGGGTGAAGGCGGGCGCGAACATGACCCCCGAGCGCTGGGGAAGGATCCGCGAGCGACGCGAGGCGCTCAATCGCTGGTGCGCCGAGATCTTCGAGCGCTTCGACCTGCTGCTCACACCGACCGTGCCATTCGACGCGCACCCCGCCAAGGGCCCCTTCCCGAGCGAGGTCGAGGGACGAGCGCAGCCCGCCGCGAACATCGGCACCTTCACCATGCCGTTCAACATGTCGTGGCACCCCGCCGGAACGGTGCGGGCGGGACTGTCGAAGGCAGGTCTGCCCGCGGGACTGCAGATCGTCGCGCCGCGCCACCGGGACGATCTGGTGCTGCAGGCGGCCTACGCCTTCGAGCAGGCTCGCCCCTATCGAAACGACTGGCCGCGAGTCGACGGGCCGCGGCTCGCGTAGCGCCCGCCGACAACGAGTCCGACTCGTGAAGCCCATCGACCTGCGCAGCGACACCGTCACTCTCCCGACCCAGGCCATGCGCGATGCCATGGCCTCGGCCGAGGTCGGCGACGACGTCTACGGCGAGGATCCCACGATCCGCAGGCTCGAGGAGATGGCCGCGGCGCTGGTCGGCAAGGAGGCCGCACTGTTCGTGCCCTCGGGCACCATGGCCAACCAGATCGCGCTGCGCATCCACACCCGCCCCGGCGACGTGGTGCTGGCCGGCGAGAACTCGCACGTTCTGCGCTACGAAGCGGGCGCGGCGGCGGCGCTCTGGGGACTGCAGATCGAGACGGTCGGACGCGGCGGGCTGTTCGGAGCGGACGAGCTGCTGGCGGTGGTGCCGCCGAAGGACGTGCACTGCGCGCCGGCCACCCTCGTGTCCCTCGAGAACACCCACAACGCCGGCGGGGGCCGGGTCTGGCCCAGCGAGCAGCAGGCGGAGGTGGCGCGCGCCGCGTCTTCCCTGGGACTCGCCGTCCACCTGGACGGCGCCCGGCTGTTCAACGCGGCGGCGGCGGCGAACCTGCCAGCGTCGACCCTGGCCGCGCCCTTCGACACCGTGTCCTTCTGTCTCTCGAAGGGACTCGGTGCGCCGGTGGGCTCGCTCGTGTGCGGAAGCGCCGCACACGTCGGCGAGGCGCACCGGGTGCGCAAGATGCTGGGCGGGGGCATGCGCCAGGCCGGGATCGTGGCGGCGGCGGGGATCCATGCCCTCGAGAACAACGTCGAGCGGCTCGGCGAGGATCACGCCAACGCCGCGCGCCTGGCCGCCGGATTGGCCGATCTGGGCCTCGACGTTGATGCCACGCCGGAGACGAACATCGTGATGTTCCGCGTCCCGGACATGGGGAAGTTCCTGAAGAACGCCGGGGAGCGCGGCGTCCTGATCGGCATCTTCGACGCCGAGCGGCTGCGCGCAGTGACGCACCTGGGCGTGTCTCGCAGCGACGTGGACGAGGCACTCTCCCGGCTAGCCGGGTAGGGAAAGGAACGCGTGATGGTGGAAGAGCACTTCCTCGCAGACGGCCCCGAGAGCGTGGGTCTCGACCCCGGAAAGGTCCGCAAGCTGTTCGAGCGGGCGGAGCGGGAGATCCGGGAGGGACTCCTGCCCTCGTGCCAGCTGGCGATCGCCCGCGACGGCCGCATCGGCGCCGTGAAGAGCCTGGGCCGCGTCACCCGAATGGGCGTCGAGTCCGATGCCAGCGACGACACCCTCTACACGATCTTCTCGAGCACCAAGGCCATCGTGTCGTCGGCGACGTGGCTCCTCCTCCAGGAGGGCAAGCTCGATCTCGACGAGCTCGTCGGAGACATCGTTCCGGAGTTCGCGACCAACGGGAAGGAGGGGATCCGCGTCGAGCAGCTCCTCACCCACACCGCCGGCTTCCCCCACGCGCCCTTCCGACCGCTCGACTGGAACGATCGCGCGACGCGACTGGCGCGCTTCGGCCGATGGCGGCTCAACTGGGAGCCGGGCTCGCAGTTCGAGTACCACCCGTCGTCGGGCATGTGGATGCTGGCGGAGATCATCGAGCGGCGCGCGGGCATGGACTTCCGCCGCTTCATCCGCTCGCGCATCGCCCTTCCGCTGGGGCTGCCGGATCTGTACCTGGGCCTCCCGGGCGAGGCCGAGGCGCGGGTGGCAGATCTGGTGCACGTGGGCGAGGAGCCCAGCGCCGAGGAGCTCCGCGTGCTCGGGTTTCCCGCGATACCGATCACCGAGGTAACCGAGGAGGCACTACAGCGTTTCAACCGTAGCGACTTCCGCACAGTCGGAGTGCCCGGGGGCGGGGGCATCACCGGCGCCGCAGAGATGGCGCTCTTCTACCAGGCGCTTCTGAACGGGGGATGCGCGCACGACGGGACGCGTGTCTGGTCCGAGGAGATCCTCGAGAGCGCGCGCCGGGTGCGCACGGGCGACATGCGGGATCCGTACACGGGAAAGCTCGTCCACCGCGGGCTCGGCATCTCGATCGCCGGCGACGACGACCGTCACTGGCGCGGGTTCGGCAAGACCAACTCGCCCGAGGCGTTCGGCCACAACGGGGCGGGGGGTCAGATCGCCTGGGCCGATCCGGCCACAGGCATCTCGTTCGCCTATTGCACCACAGGCTTCGACCGGCACCCCTTGCGGCTGGCCCGGAGGAGCGTGGGCCTGTCGAGCCGAGCGGCCCTGTGTGCCGCGAGGTGAGGCGACAGTCCCTCACCCAACACTTGCACAAGTTCGCCTAAGTCCCCATTATCCCGGCGTGACCGAGTCGGGGGGCTCGAGGTGATCACGGTCGGCATGTCGACCGTGATCAGTGCTGCGCGCGAGCGGGTCTGGCGGGCGCTCACGGATCCCGAGGAGCGGGTCTGCTGGGACGCGCGTCTTCTCGCCAGCATCGACGCGCCCGCGGACTATCCGTTCGCCGGACAGCACGTGCGCTGGCGCTACCGGATGGGCGGCATCCAGATGGTGCTGCACGACCGGCCCCAGACCGTCGTTCCTCCCGAGCGGCTCCAGTCGGCCCTGGCCGTGGGCACCCTGCACATGGACCAGACCCTCACCCTCGTGGCCGAGAAGGGCAACGGCAAGGGCGCCTCGCCGCGCACGCGGCTCAGCATGAGCGTGATCGCCGCCAACTCGGTGCCCATCCTCGGCAGCGTGATCGATCGGTTCAGCGTGCGCGAGCTTGCGACGGACTACATCGACGAGACCCTGCGCGCCCTCGAGAAATGGTGCGCGGGCCACGACTGACACCCGCGCGGTCCCATCGTCAGATGTGCAGCTCTTCCTCGACCCAGCGGGCCGGGTCCGCGAAGCGGTCGCGCGTCAGGCAGGACAGGTCGACGCCCTCGAAGCGGCCGGCGGCGATCAGGGCACCCATCGCCTGCCCGACCGCGTAGGACTGCATGACGCCGCGCCCAGTGAAGGAGTGCGCCTCGAACAGGTTGGAGAAGCCGGACACCGAACCGGCGATGCCGCTCCGATCCGGGGTCACCGCGTACAGACCCGCCCAGCCCCGCACGTGTCCGCAGCGCTCGAAGGTGCTGGCCCGGTGCGCCAGCCGGGGCCAGATCTCCTTCTCGAAGAACGCCTCGCCGTCGTACTCGAAGTCGAAGCCCGGGGCCTCGTCCGGCGTGGAGTACCCGGCCAGCACGTGGGGCCCTTCCGGGTGCAGGTAGAGACCACTCGGATCCACGATCATGCCCAGCCGCTCGAAGTCGACGCCGGGCGCTACGTCCGTGGCGCGGACGTCCACGAGAGAGATCTGGCGACGCACGGGCTCGGTGACGTCGTGCACGCCGATCTTGGCTGAGAAGATCGGCGACCAGGCACCCAGACAGTTGACGAGGGTCTGGCAGCGGATGCGGGACGAGCCCGAGACCGCCTCGGGAGGCGCGTGGTGTCGGGTCAAGATGCCGCGCAGGACCCCTTCCTCGTCGGTGGGATCGCCGCGCCGGATCTCCAGCACGTCGACCGCATCGACCCGGCGAACGCTGCCTCCGGGGGACTCGCTCCGCGCGGTCGCGACCCCCACCGCGTAGTGCCGGTTCCGGAACTCGACGCCCAGGCGCTCGGCCTCTGCCCGGTACCAGGCGCGCACCGCGTTGGGGTTCACCAGCCCGTCCTGCCGCGAGAATGTGGCGCCGACGAGCTCATGCATGTTCCGGTCGAGGAGCGGGAAGCGCTCCGCCACCTCGTCGGGACCGAG
>JAPUKG010000351.1 GCA_027295775.1 Pseudomonadota bacterium | reverse complement strand
GCCGCGCTGCGACTGCTTCTCGTCCACGCGCTCTACCGCGGTCCGGAGAAGCGGCGCCGAGAGCGCGTCACCGTCGGCGCGCCGGTCCAGTTCCGCGCGGGCATACGCAAGCGCTCGGCGGTGCTCGCCGACTTCTCGATCCGGGGCTGCCGATTGCTCTCTCGCCACGCCGCTCAGCGCGACCAGAGCATCTCGATCCTGCTGCCGGCGGAGCTGGCCGGCGGCAAGGCGTTGAAGCTGCGCGGCACGGTGGTGCGCACCGGACCGGCGAGCGGCGAGGAGTCGGGGACGCAGGCGATCGCGGCGACCTTCGAGGCCATGCCCCGCTCGACGGTGGAGCGGCTCCAGGAGATCGTCTCCACCTACGCCAAGGGACCCGCGGTGCTACCGGAGGCAATGGCGGCGCAGCTCCGGTCGGCGTCGGGGCAGAAGGTCGCGAAAGCCGCCGGCGCAGGGAGCGAGCCGAAGCGATCGTCGGCCCAGACCCGGCCGGTCGACCCGCGCCGCGAGCCCGACTCCCCGGCCGAGATGCCCGAGCCCGCCGACCACAGCGCCGAGTCCGCGGGCGCCCCGCCCGGTGGCAGCGAGCGGCGAACCGAGCCGCGCCGGGAGTACCCGCACAACGTAATCGCTCTCGGCAAACAAGCCACGCGGGTCCTGATCGGCCGGGACATCTCCATGGGCGGCATGCGCGTCGACGCGAACTCGTGGGTCCGCGTGGGCGACGAGCTGCGCGTGGCGCTCCACGTCCGCGCGCGCACCGAGCCCCTGGTGGTGGAGGCCCGAGTGGAGCGCGACGACGCCGAGGCTGGTCTGGTCCTCCAGTTCCACAACCTCTCCGACTCCGCACGCGACTACCTCAACAAGATGGTGAACTTCCTGCCCATCCTCGCCGCGCGCAGCGAAGAGGGCGGCGACTCCGGCGTCTTCGTCTCCGAGATCCTGGAGCGCAACGGCACCTCGACGGAGTAGGAGCAACGGCCTGTCCGCCCCGGCCGCGAATTGGGGGCAAAAGCCTCCTACACCTTCAGCCGGGTCGCCCTGGGCTCGGAGAGCTAGCATGAGGGGGTGCGGGATTCTCGAAGCCGCCCGGCCCTCGACGATCTCCCCGGCGACACCGACCCCGGTGCCGGGGACGATGGGCCCCCGGACTCGCGGGTGGCCGAGCTCGAAGCCCTGGTCCGCCGGCGCGGGACCGGAGGTCGAGTCGCCAGGCGGCCGGCCCGCATGATGACCCCCGAGACCCACCCGGCCGACGAGCACACCACCATCGTGGCGATCATGGCGGGGGCGGTCCGGAGCGGCGCGTGGGAGCCGCCGGCCCGGATCCAGGTCTTCGCGCTCATGGGCGGCGCCGAGCTCGATTTCCGGGAGGCCGACATGCTCCTGGGTGTCACCGAGGTCCAGGTCCTCGCCCTGATGGGCGGCGCCAAGATCATCGTGCCGCCGGACGTGGACCTCGAGGTGAACGGGACCGGATTCATGGGCGGCTTCGAGAACGCGTCGAACCGCGCCGATGAGCCCGACGCACCGCTTCTCCGGGTGACCGGCTTCGCCGTGATGGGCGGCGTCGAGGTCAAGGTCCGGAAGAGAACGAAGAAAAAGAGCACGTAGAGGACACGACATGACAGACGAGAACGTGGAGGAGGAGATCGAGCGTCTGCGGGCCGAGAATGCCGCGCTGAAGGCGCGCTCCAACCGCACCGTCCGACTCCAGGTGAGCGCCAAGGGGGGCGTCTCGCTGTACGGAATACGCCGCTTCCCGGTGACCTTCTACATGGAGGAGTGGCGTACCATCCTGGACATGGCGGATGACATCCGCAAGTTCATCCGGGAGCACGAGTCCGAGCTCAAGAAGAAGGAATAGCGCTGAGCGAAGCTCCCCCCGCGCGGTCGAGCCCGCAGCCGAACCCGGGTCCGCTGCGCCTGGGCATCCTCGGCGCGGCGAACATCGCCCCCATGGCCCTGGTCCGTCCCGCCCGGAACGTGCCCGAAGCCGAAGTCGTTGCCGTGGCCGCGCGCAGCGCCGAGCGCGCCCGCAAGTTTGCCGACAAGCACGGCATCCCCGTCGTCCACGACAGCTACGAGCGCCTGCTCGCGGATCCGGATCTCGACGCCGTCTACAACCCTCTGCCCAACGGCCTCCACTGCGAGTGGACGATTCGCGCCCTCGAGGCGGGCAAGCACGTGCTGTGCGAGAAGCCCCTGGCGAGCAACGCCGCCGAGGCCGAGCGCATGGCCGAGGCCGCCGAGAAGACCGGCAGGGTCCTGGTGGAGGCCTTCCACTACCGCTACCACCCCCTGGCCGCGCGCATGCGAGAGGTGATCGACAGCGGCGTCCTGGGCGCCGTGCGCCACGTCGAGGCGTCGCTCTGCATCCCCCTCCTGAAGCCAGGCGACATCCGCTTCGACTACGGGCTCGGCGGTGGCGCCACCATGGACACGGGCTGTTACACCGTGAGCATGGTCCGCTTCCTGGCCGGCTCGGAGCCGGAGGTGCTGGGCGCCGAGGCGCGGCTCGCCTCGCCCAACGTCGACCGCTGGATGCGCGCCCGCCTGCGCTTCGACGGAAACGTGACCGGGCGCATCACCTGCGCCCTGCTCTCCTCCACGCTGCTCAAGATCCAGGCCCGGGTGATCGGCGAGCGGGGCGAGATGTCCGCCTTCAACTTCGTGGCGCCCCAGATCTATCACCGACTCAAAGTGAAGACGGAAACGGGTACCCGCATCGAACGGGTCCGGGGCGACTCCAGCTACACGGGCCAGCTCCGCGCCTTCGTCGAGAGGGTCCGCGGCGGCGCGCCCATACCCACCGACGCCCGCGACGGCGTGCGCAACATGCGCGTCATCGACGCCATCTACGAGAAGGCGGGGCTTCCGCTACGCGGGACCTAGCTCCGCAGCGCAGCGCCACGGCCCCGCCGGGGGGGGCGTCCTGGGCGGACTGGTCCGAGCGCGCAAGCCGCGAGCGCCCGGTCTTCGTCGTCGGCATTCCGCGCTCGGGAACGACCGCGCTGCGCAATACGCTGGAGCGCCACCCGGCGTTCGCGCCCAGGCACAGATTGCCGGGGCGCGGCTCCGTCGAGACCCGGGTCTTCGTGAAGCCGCGCCGGGTCCTGCGCGTGCTGGAGGAGCGGGGTCGGCCCCTCTTCGAGTTCATGCTCGAGGACCGGGCTTGCGCGGAGCGCATGCTGGCCGCGGCCAGTGCGGTGCCAAAGCGGGAGGTCAACCGCGATCTCCACCTGGCGCGCCTGTTCTTCGCGTTCGCCCGAGAAGCGCGCGGGGTCGACCGCGTCGTCGAGAAGACCCCGGCTCACGCGCACCATCTGGCGGAGATCCGAGCCGCCTTCCCGGAAGCCCGGGTGATCGCCTGCGTTCGCCACCCCGTCGAGGTCTACAGCTCGGTGCGCAAGCGGCTGGCGCGGGTGACCGAGCGCGGGCGCGACCGCCCGGGACTGGCCTGGCTCCGCGCCACGCCCGCCGAGTTCTGCCAGCGCTACGCCGAGCGGTCGGCGCTGCTGGTCGAGGCGAGCGGCCGGGCCGC
>JAPUKG010000350.1 GCA_027295775.1 Pseudomonadota bacterium | reverse complement strand
GGGAGTCGTGTGGGCCATCAGGCCCATCGCGTAGCCCGAGTCGGTGAGATCGAAGCGGGGCCACGAGGCCATGGGCGGGTCCGACCGATCGTCCCAGTGCGGATGGGGCCGTCCCTCGCGGCTCCAGTCGTCCGGTGTATGAGCCTTCCGATGGAGGTACCGGAGCCATCCCAGCGATCGATCCGAGAGTTCTGTGGGAGCTCCCATGCAGCAAGAATAGAGCAGACGCCGCGCGATGGGATCAGCCCCGGCGTGCGGCGATGGCGTCGTCGTCGGCGACAAGGGAATTGACGTAGTCGTCGGCGAGCGCCTTCTCTGGATGCCGACCGGCAATCTGGCCCATGAACGGCGGGTGGATCGAGTAGCCGAGTAGCTGTCGGAGGCGGGGCGACATGGACTTCGCACGTTCTCGCGGGACCGACACGGTGAAGTTCTCCTGCTGGCGCGCCCACGGCTCGCAGTACTGGTGGCTGAACGCGCGCCGGGGTGCCGACGAGCGGTTCGCGCCGCCCCGGTGCAGCAAGGTGCCAGCGAACAGGACCAACGAGCCGGCCCGCATCTCGACCGGGGTGAGCTGTGCTGCCAGTGTCTCGACGGGGACATCCGAGTCCGCCATGGTGGTCGTCGCAATCTGGTCGTCGTTCCAGGCGTGGCTGCCGTCGATCACCTCGGTGCCGCCACTGGCCGAGGTAAAGTCGTCGAGAGCCCAGATGGTCGAGACGCTCACGGCGGGACGGGGCCGCGGCAGCGTGTAGAACGGGTCGTCGTAGTGCACGGGCTGGGGTGTCTCGCCCGGGTAGATGCAGATCGCCTGGCTCGCGGTCAGCAGGTAGCCGGGTCGCAGCAGCGCATCGACGATCTCCAGCACCGCGGGGTGCTCGGCGGTGCGCTCGAACACGGACCCGCGCCCGACCAGGGAGTAGACGCGCTGCGTCCGTTCTCCTTCGAAGTTGTTGCGTCCCTGGACGCCGAGGTCGAGGTACGGCTGGAGCGCCGCGCGCAGGGCGTCGGTCTCCGCTGGGTCCAGCACGTCTCGGAGGATCACGTAGCCCCGCTCGTGGTAGTGGTCGAGCTGCTGGGCGGTGGAGCTCATGAGCCCAGTCTACCTCGCTGCAGGCGGCCAGCCGGCGATAGACTGCGGGGATGGAGAGGCGCCCGAGAGTCGGTATCTCCGCGTGCCTGCTGGGAGAGCGGGTCCGCTACGACGGCGGTCACAAGCGCCAGCCCCTGCTCCTGAAGGAGCTCGGCCCGCTCGTGGAGTGGGTCTCTGTGTGCCCGGAGGTCGAAGCGGGAATGGGTACGCCGCGGCCACCGCTGTGCGTGCGGCGGGACGGCCCCGACGGAGGGCTTCGACTGCTCGAGCGGGTCTCGGGGCGAGACCACACGGCGCGGATGCGCCGCTGGGCCGCGTCTCGCATCGAGCAGCTCCGCCGGCTCGAGCTTTGCGGATACGTCCTGAAGGCGCGCTCGCCGAGCTGCGGAATCCGGGGCGTGGAAGGCGGAGGCCGCGGTCTCTTCGCCGACCTCCTGATGCGCGCGTTCCCGGACCTCCCGGTCGAGGACGAGGCCCGCCTCGAGGACGCCGCGGTGCGCCGTGCCTTCGCGGAGCGGGTCGTCGCGCTCCACCAGAGCCTTCTCTAGGGGATGAGTCCGGCTCGCCGGCTCGCCGCCAGTGCATCCACCGCGTCCACGCGGCGCAGCGCCGACCCCACTTCCTCGGCGAAGGCCTGGCGTTCGCGCGCGCCCGTCTCTCCCCGGCTCTCGAGCAGGCCGCGGTTCGACGCCAGCCGAAGTGCCGTCTGGTAGAGGGTCTTCGACACCGACGAGGCGCTGCGGATACGGCGCTGGAGCTGGTACTGCTTGCCCAGGGAGAGGCATGCGTCGAGGAAGTCGCCCTCGTCGAAGTCGCCGGCCCCGGGGCGGGCGTCGCGCGCCAGGTTCTCGGCGACCACTTGATAGGCCTCGAGGAACGAGCGCAGCACGCGGTGGGCGCTGAAGGGCTTGAAGCCCTGCACGATTTGCTGGGCCACCTCGCCTCCCTCCGCCAGACGCGACTCCCAGTCTGGGCTCTGGAATGCCAGCTCGCCGCGGAGCTCCTCTCGGAACGCGTCCTTCTCGGCGAAGAAGAACTCGAACTTCAGCAGATCGCGCAGCCGCATGGCCTCGTCCCAGAACTCCTCCACCGGCTGGTCCACGTCCGGCTCGCCGGCGCGGAGCAGCGCCAGCTCGACGATCCCGGCGTTCACGAAGAAGTGGATGATCGAGTTCCTGTAGTAGGCGGCGGCCAGCTGGCGATCGGCGTCGATCACGTAGACCGCTTCCGGCCCCTCGTCGTAGCAGGACACCACCCCGTTCGCGGTCAGCGCGTCGAGCGTGCGCTTCACGCCCTCGTCGGCGAACAGATGGTCGATCTCCACCGTGGTGGGCAGCTTCCGCTTCACCACGTAGGTCACCAGGTTGAGCAGCGCGATCCGGGTCTCCGCAACGGTCAGAGCGCGGTCTCCGGTGCCCAGGAGCGCCAGGGCCACGAGCGATGTGGGCGTGATGGGCGTGACCTTGTTGATCCGGTCGGACACCTCGAAGGCGAGCTTCTGGAGGTCCAGGCTGCGCTCGTCGAGACTGGCTCCGGCGTCGGCCCGCGCCGAGCCGATCTGCTCGGACAGCGAGAACGGGTCGCCGAAGCGCAGGTGGATCTGGCCGTAGGGCCGGCGCATGCGGCGGATCACGCCGATGAACCAGCCCAGGCTCTCGCGCTGCTTCGCGCCGCCCTTCTGCTCGGCGGCGTAGGAGCCCACGTCCTGGATCTGGTCGTAGGCGATCGAGACCGGGATCAGGAACACATCGTCGCTCTTGCCGCGCCGGAACGCGTCCACCACGTACGTCAGCATCCCGAAGCGCGGCGGCAGGAGCTTTCCCGAACGGGAGCGCCCGCCCTCGATGTACCACTCCAGCGAGAAGCGCTTCTCGATCAGGTAGTCCACGTAGCTGCGCAGCACGTACTTGTAGATCGCGTTGTCCTTGAAGCTCCGGCGGATGAAGAAGACGCCGCTGCGGCGGATCAGCTGGCCCACCGGGAAGAAGTTCATGTTGATGCCACCCGCGGTGTGGTTGGGCGGGAGGCCGTTCTCGTGGAGGGCGTACTGGAGCACCAGGTGGTCCAGGTTCGACTTGTGGGAGGGCAGGAAGACGACCGGGTGCCGCTGGGCGAGCTCGTAGATCCCCGCCAGCTTCTCGCGGCTGTACTGGAGCGTCTCCCCGTAGCCCTGGGTGTAGAAGAGCCGGATCAGGCGGGCGACCAGGTCGATCACCGTCGGGCTGTGCGCCGCGGCGATCTCGCGCAGGTAGCGCGCGGCGCGCCGCGAAGCCTGGGCCTCGCCGATGCCCTCCTCCCGGGCGAGCCGGGCCAGGGCACCCCGGAAGCTCGGCCGGCCCAGGATCTCCTCGTGGATCAGACGCGGCACCTTGTAGCGCGCGCCCCGGAGCTGGCGTTCGGCGCGCTCCAGGGCCAGGGCCGCCTGGCGGGCGACGAACTCCGCGAGCCCGGTGGTGGCGCTCGCGTCGGTGCCGCCGGCCTCTCGCCAGCGCGTGCGCAGATCCGACGCCGGCGCCGGGGCCCCCATCACCACCCGGCAGCGATCCGGATCGCGCGCCAGGATGAGGCGCTGGCGCAGCCGTCCCGGGTCGCGCGGGTCGCCGAAGGTCAGGACGTCGCGGAAGCGCACCGACCGCCCGCTGCCGGACCCGGACCGCTTCGCGAGCCACACCACGCGCAGCGGTGTCATCAGGGGATCGTCGTCGGCGGCCAGCACGGCTTCGAGGCGCGGGTCGAGGACCCGGCGGCGCTTGCGCCGCCGGGTCGGCAGGATGTGCAGGACCTCGCAGTCCGCCGCCGACTCGCCCTCGGGCCGCCCGCGCTCGATCCAGTCGCGCATCAGGCGCGTCTCCAGCGGGCTCGACGCGTCGAGCAGAAAGCACACCCGGTGCTTCCCGGCGCTCGGCCAGGCCGGCTCCGCGGGGCGCTCCAAGCTCATCGGCTCACCGCCAGCCATGCCCCATTCTACTGCCTGGGAGCGGGTCTGTGTCAGGCCGCGCCTACTGCCTCGGAGCGGGCCTGTGTCAGGCGGCGCGCTCCGGGGCGCCGTGGGTTCGGGCGCTGGAGAGGACGCTCTGGCCGAGCTTCCAGCGCAGCTGCCGCCAGTCCCACTGCTCCGGGTGGGCGCGCACGAAGCGCTCGATGGCGTCGTTGATCGCCTGGGTGATGCGGAGCACCTCCTCGTCCCGGGGCGCCGCGGGGTCCGCCCAGATCGGCTCCTCCGCGTAGCCCCGGTACTCGAGGATCCCGCCGCTCCTCCAGGTGAAGACGGGAACCACGGGAATGCCGAAGCGGATGGCCAGGACCGCGGGCGTGTTCAGGGTCGCCGCCGGGCGCCCGAAGAAGCGGGCGATCACGGCGCGCCGGCGCAAGCGCTGGTCGCACGTGATGGCGAGGTTCGCCCCGGCGCGCAGGCGCCGCACCACCGACCGGAGTGCGCTCCTCTTCGCGATCACGCCCATGCCGAGCTTGTGGCGCACCTCCACGAACCGCTCGTTCAGGTGCGGATTGTCGAGCGGCTTCATGACCACGTCGAGCGGCGGGAACTCCTCGGCGAGGCGTCCACCCAGGAGATCGAAGTGGCCCCCGTGACACGCGGCGAAGATCACGTTGCCGTGGGTCTCGAGTGCCTTGTGGACGGGATCGAGGTTCTCCATCTCGACCCACCGCGAGTACGGGCGCAGGTCGTCGCGGGCGAGCAGCGCCGCGTATTCGAAGGCGAGAAGTCCCAGGTGCCGGTACAGGGCGCGCACCAGGGCCTCGCGATCGGCCGGCGTGAAGGCGCGGCGGAACGTCTGGCGCAGATTGCGCAGGGCCTGCTCCCGGCCTTGCACGTCCAGGTGATAGGCGAGCCGCCCGAAGAGCTCGGCCAGCGGGGCCAGGCGCTGGGGGGATAGGCGCCGGTGCGCCGCAATCAGCGTGTCGACGACCAGCCCCGCCGCGCGCTGGCGCAGGCCTTCCAGGACGGTCGTTGCTGCCTTCTCCGTCGACACGGCGTCTCCCTGGCGCACCAGTCTACCGGCTCCAGTGGCGGCGCTGGAGGGGCCGGCGGTACCCTCGCTCGATGCAGGAGCAGCCGCGCTTTCCCCGCGAGTCCTGGTTCCCCCTCGCGGCGGGCCTGCTGTGGCTCTGGTGGGGCGTCGCGGGCGGGATCGCACCCTTCCTCCTGTCCCTCCTGCCCGGCGTCCTGCTCGTCGCCTCCGGCGGCGCGCAGCTCCTCTGGCCCGGCGATCCGCGCATCCCCCACCACGCCGCCCTGGGCGGGGTGCTGGGGGTGCTCCTCGGACTGCCCGCGATCTTCGCGCTGGGCTTGGGCCCGGCCCTCGTGCTGATGGCGCTGTCGGCCGCGTCGTTCGTTGCCGCGGGCTCGTTCGCGGTCCGGCTGGAGGTCCCCACCGAGAACGTTCCGCCCGCCCACCCGTCGCTGGGGCTGGCCGCGCAGGTCGCCGCCGACGAGGCGCTGCTGGCGACCATGGGGATCTCGATGCCGACGCTCGGCACCGACGAGACCCGCGCGATCGGCCGGGAGGTGGAGGCGGCGCGGGAGCTCTTCCAGGACCGAGGCTGGCTCGAGAAGCCGGACCGCTACCACGCCCAGCCCTTCCCCCTGGACGCGCCTCGGATCCGGGATCGGAGTGTCCGCGTGCGCGGCGGCCGCTTCCCGTTCGAGCACCTGAGCTTCGAGAGCGAGTACGAGCCCCACCGGGACGAGCCGGGGCGCGAGCGCTGGCTCGACTACGCGCCGAACCGGACCGCTCACGCCTGGGTGCTGCGCCACGCCGACCGGGCGGAGTCGCGGCCCTGGCTCGTCTGCGTGCACGGCTATCAGATGGGCTCGCCGCTCATCGACATCGCGGCCTTCGATCCCCGCTACTTCCACCAGAAGCTTGGGCTCAACCTGATGCTGCCGGTGCTGCCGCTCCACGGCCCGCGCAAGGTGGGCCGGCGCAGCGGCGACGGCTTCCTGGCCGGGAACGCGCTCGACACCGTCCACGCCGAGGCCCAGGCCATGTGGGACATCCGCCGCCTGCTCTCCTGGATCCGTTCCCAGGGCGGCTCCGAGATCGGCGTGCACGGCCTGTCGCTGGGCGGCTACAACTGCGCCCTGCTGGCGTGCTTCGACGAGGGGCTCCGCTGCGCGATCCCGGGCGTCCCGGCCACGGACCTGGCGCGCCTCTACTGGCGTCACGGCCCCTCGCCCCAGATCCGCTTCATGGAGCACCACGGCATGGTCTACGACGAGTTCGCGGAGCTATTGACGGTCGTCTCGCCGCTGGCGCTCGAGCCGGCCGTCCCCCACCAGCACCGCGCGATCTTCGGCGGAGTGGCGGACCGCGTGGTTCCGCCCGATCAGGTCCGCGACCTGTGGGAGCACTGGGGCCAGCCCGAGGTGGTCTGGTACCAGGGCGCCCACATGACCTTCGCACTCGCACCGAGCGTCCGGGAGCTGGTGGACACCACCCTCCGCACCGCCCTGGCCTTCTAGTCTTGTGAACTGGCGCGGCTAGCCAGCTCGCGCTGGATCTCTTGGTGGCGCGCGCGGGTGAGCGGGTAGCGCAGGGCGATGACGATGGCGATCGCCAGGAAGAAGGCGGGCACCAGGGAGGTGATGGCGCGGATCGTCAGCAGGGCCGCCTCGGGCTGGGCCTGGTTTCGCACGTAGCCCGCGAGCTCCAGGGCGAGACCCGCCAGGAGGAAGGCGCTCGCGCCCCCGAGCTTGCGCAGGAAGGTGAAGAAGCCGTTGTACATCCCCTCCCGGCGCTGGCCCGTGAGGAGCTCGTCCTCGTCGATCACCTCGCCCAGCATCGCCCAGGGCATCAGGTCCGCCACCGCGTAGCCCACGCCGCTGGCCGCGGCCATGGCGAAGAGGACCCAGCGGGGCCACTCCGGCGTGACCAGCCCGATCCCGAGCAGCATGACGACCCACCACGCGCCGCCCATGGCGAAGATGCGGTGCTTGTCGATGTGACGGGCGACCCACAGCCACACCGGCAGCGAGAGCACCACCACCGTCATCAGGGAGAGCAGGGTGATGGCAAAGTCTTCCTGGCGCCGGATCCAGTAGGTGAAGAAGTAGAGCATCCCGAGACCGACCAGGTCGACGGCGATGCGCGCGTTGATGTAGAGGGCGGAGAGCTTGCGGTAGGTCGCGTGTCGCGCAAGGGAGCGGATGCCGTCCGCGAAGCTCTCCCGCACCGCGCCGCGATCCCCGCCGCGCTCGAAGCTCACCGCGAAGACCGCGGGCCAGGGGAGCACCAGCCACACCGCCAATGCCGCGCCCGCCGTGGCGAATCCGGCGGCGCCGCCTCCCAACGCCTCCGCGGCGGGCTGCATGCCCGCCGCGACGAGCGTGCCGATCACCGCCGCTGCACCGCGGAACGTGTTCAGCGACGTGCGCTCGTCGTAGCTGGTGGCCATCTCTGGAATCAGGGCCATGTAGGGCACCGAGAGGATCGTGGTCGAGAGGCTCAAGCCGATGTAGATGGCGCCGTAGTACGCGAACATCTCCATCTGGCCTTCGAAGGGCGCGGTCCAGAGCAGGGCGAAGAACATCCCGAAGGGCAGCGCCCCGATCAGGAAGTAGGGGCGGCGTCGCCCGAGCCGAAAGCGGGTGACGTCCGAGATGCGGCCCATGAGCGGATCGCTCACGGCGTCCACGGCCCGCGCGATCCAGATCACCAGGCCGGCCAGGGCCGGGCGCATTCCGGCGACCTCAGTCAGGAAGAACAGGAAGACCAGGGCGAGCGCCGAGAGGGCGACGTTCACCGTGTGGTCGCCGAGGCCGAAGACCATCTTGCGCCAGACGGGAATCCGCTCCGCGCTCGTTCCGGCCGGGCCGATGCCCTGGGTCATGCGGGCCTCCGGCTCCCATTCTACCGGGGCCGGAGGACCCGGTGCGCGCTACTGCACGTCTGCCGAGTAGGGCGGGGCGGGGTCGTACTCCATGAAGCGCTGGGTCTGCCGCGCGTGTGCGACGCCCCAGATCTGCCCGACCAGCCAGAGCGCCATGTCGATGCCCGCGGAGACGCCCGCCGCCGTCACCAGGTTGCCGTCGCGCACGTAGCGGACCCCCTCCAGCACGGTCGCGTCCGGCGCCAGCTCCTTCAACGTGGAGCAGAAGGCCCAGTGGGTGGTGATGCGCTTGCCCGCCGCGAAGCCGGCCCCGTGCAGCAGCATCGACCCGGTGCACACGCTGGTCACCCAGGTGCAGCGCTCGCCGGCCTTGCGCAGGTAGTCGATCAGGACGGGGTTCTGGATCTCGGTGCGCGTGCCCTCGCCGCCGGGCACGACCAGCACGTCCAGGTCCGGCGCGTCCTCGAAGGTGTGGTCCACGAGCACGCGCAGACCCTTGGCGTTCCGGACCTCGCGCTTCTCCGCGATGGTGACGACGCGCGCGTCCACGGCTTCCGCCCGCAGGACGTTCTTCTGCGTGGCCATGGTGAACACCTTCCAGGGCCCGGCCCAGTCCAGCTCCTCTGCGTTCTCGAAGAGAATGATGCCGATGGTAGTGGTCACGGGGATCCTCCTGTGGATCAGTGGGTTTGGAAGCGTTCGCGGTAGTCGGAGGGACTCACCCGCACGCTCCGCAGGAAGGCGCGTCGCATGGTCTCGGCGCTCCCGAAGCCGCAGGCGGTGGCGACCTCTTCGACGCCGGTCGGCGACTCCTCCAGCCGCCGGCGAGCGCTCTCCACGCGGCTCGTCTCCACGAAGCGGGCCGGGGTCGTACCCACCTCGCGGGTAAACACGCGGGCAAAGTTGCGCGGGCTCATGCCGGCGCGCTGGGCCAGGCTCTCGACCGAGAGGTTGGCGTCCGGGTGCTCGGCGATCCAGCTCTGGAGCTCGCGCAGCGTCGGCCGATCGGCGAGCTGGGAGGAGAGCTGGGCGCTGAACTGGGACTGCCCGCCCGGCCGTTTCAGGAACAGCACCAGCCAGCGCGCCACGCCCAGCGCCACCTCGCGGCCCCAGTCCTCCTCGACCAGGGCGAGGGCCAGGTCCATGCCCGCGGTCACGCCGGCGGAGGTGTAGACCGGGCCGTCCTTCACATAGATGGGATCGGGGTCGACGCGCAGGCCCGGGTAGCGCGCAGCGAGGGCGTCGCAGCTCGCCCAGTGGGTGGTGACCCGCCTTCCCTCGAGGAGGCCCGCCTCGGCCAGCAGGAAGGTCCCGGTGCAGACGGACGCCAGGCGCCGCGCCCGGGGCGCGGTTCGCGCGATCCAGCTCACCAGCTTCCCCTTGTCGGCGGCGCGCTCCACCCCCATTCCGCCCGGCACGATCAGCGTGTCGATCGGACCCCGTACCCGCTGCAGGGCGCGATCGGCCACCAGCCCGATGCCCGACGACGCCTTGAACGGGCCGCTGCGCTCCGCGACCAGCTCCACCGTGTAGGCGGGCTCCGTCCG
>JAPUKG010000035.1 GCA_027295775.1 Pseudomonadota bacterium | reverse complement strand
GACTTCTACCGCGACGCCCGGAGCGATCTGGTGGGTCCCCTCGAGGGAGTGCGCGTCGTCGAGGCCACCACCACCTGGTCGGGTCCCATGTGCGGCTGCCTGCTCGCGGACTTCGGCGCCGACGTGATCAAGGTGGAGGATCCCCGGGGCGAGATCGCGCGGCGCGTCCCGCCCTTCCTGCCCGGGATCGAGCCGCCGCTCTCGTTCATGCACGCCGCCGTCAATCGCAACAAGCGCAGCCTCTCCCTGGATCTGCGTCGCGAAGACGGCCGCCGCGTCTTCCTCGAGCTCGCCCGCCGGTCGGACGTGGTGGTGGAGAACTTCCGCCCGGGCACCATGGACGACTGGGGCCTGGGCTTCGACTCCGTCCGCGCGGAGAATCCGCGCATCGTCTACGTGTCGATCAGCGGCTATGGGCAGTGGGGCCCCGGGCACGAGCGGGTCGGCTACGACCCCCTGGCCCAGGCGGCCAGCGGCTACCTCTCCCTCAACGGGGATCCGGACGGCGAGCCCGTGAAGTCGCCCACCTTCCTGGCCGACGACCTGGCCGGCCTGCACGCGGCCCTGGCTGCCCTGGCGGCGCTGCACCACCGGGACCAGCGCGGTGAGGGCCAGCACATCGACGTGTCGCTTCTGGACGCCATGTCGTTCCAGTCCACCGGCTACCTCACCCTGGGTGCCATGGGCGTGGCCCTGCCCCGGCTCGGCAACGAGTTCCGCATCGCCGCGCCGGCCAACACGTACGCGTGCCGGGACGGCCGCATCATGGCCGGCGTCCTGCTCGACTCCCACTGGAAGCGGGTGGCCGCCCTGCTCGGGCGCCCCGAGCTGGCAGACGACCCGGACTACGCCACCGCGCCCGCCCGGATCGCGCGCCGCGAACAGGTGGACGCCTTGCTGGCCGACTGGGCCGGAGCCCGCTCCGTCGCAGACGCGCTGGCGCGCTTCGCCGAGGCCGGCATCCCCGCGGCGCCGGTGCGCAGCTACGCGCAGGCGGCGGCGGCCCCCGAGGCGCAGGCGCGCGACATGCTCCAGTCCGTGGCCCAGCCGTGCGCCCGCGAGGGGGCCGAAGTTCCCATCACGGGCCCGGCGGCCAAGCTCTCCCGCACCCCCACCCGAGTCCGCTCCGGAGCCCCCGAGCTCGGCCAACACAACCGCGAGATCCTGGCCGAGCTCGGCTACGACGACGACCGAATCGCGAAGCTGGAGCGGAGCGGCGCCCTGGGTGGCGCTGCTCCGGCGGAGGCTGCGGAGCGTCGACAACCCGCTCCATGATCCGGCTCGATGTGCGCTCGCCCGTTCACGGTCGGTCACCCGGCCGATAGAGGGCCTGGAGCGCGTTGGCCCACTCGGGTAGCGCGTGATCCCGGGCCACCTGGCTTCGCCCCCGGCGACCCACGTCCTCCAGCACCTCGCTGGGGAGCCCGGCCCAGAGCGCGATGCAGCGGGCCAAGGCCTCGGCATCGCCTCTCTGGAAGAGGAGACGCGCGTCCAGCGGCCGGAGGAAGTCCTGGAAGACGGGAAGGTCCGAGGCGATCAGCGGCCGCCCGAGACCGGTGATCTCGAGCAGGGTGTAGGGAAGGCCCTCCCACAGCGAGGGCAGAACGCCGACGTCGATGCGGCGGTAGAGCTCGGCGAGACCGTTCTCGGCGGGCGCGAAGTCCACGATGCCGTGCAGCCCATACTCGCGCACCGCCCGCTTCACCCGCGCCAGGTCCGGGCCGGTGGACGGCAACACGTAGCGCGCGCGGACGCCGCCGGCGCGGGCGCGGCGCGCGGCATCGAGCAGGAGGAGCGGCGCCTTCTGTGCGCGGAGTGCGCCGACCAGTCCGAACACGCGCTGGCCTTCGGGGCTGCGGATCGGCGGCATGGGCCCCACCTCGCTCTCGAGGGCCGGCAGGTCGACCGCGTTCTCGAGGACACTCACGCGCTCCTCGGGAAGAAGGCCCAGCTCGACCGCGAGTCGCGCCTCCGCCTGCGAGACCGCCACCAGCAGATCGGTCCAGCGCGCGGCGACACGTTCGGCGCCCTCGTACACCCGGCGCAGGGGTGCGGCGACGTCCCTGAGAAACGGGAAGGCGTGCGGCGAGTAGAGGACGCGGCAGCCGAGCCCTCGGGCGGCGAGCCGACCCACCCAGCCGGCGACGGCGCTGTGCAGGTGGACGACGTCCGGCTCGCTGCGGCGCAGGAATCCTGCGCAGGTCTCGCACCACCCCCCAATCGCGCAGCGGATTCGGGCGGCGGCCCATGCGCAGCTCGGTCACGCGGTGCCCGCGCTCCCGGTAACGTTCCAGGTCAACGCGGAACGCGGGCTCCTGAGCCGCGGCGCACACGATTTCCAGCTCGAACTCGGAGGCGAGCTCTCCGTCGCCGTAGAGGGCATCGCAGCTCTCGGCGAGGTGCCGGCGGGTGCCGCCGGCGGTCGCCTCCAGCACCTGGACGACGCGGATGGGACGCATCGCGGGGCTCACTGCGAAGGATAGCCGACTCGGGACGAGGGCACAGGCTGCCATTTCGTGGCCGGATGACGTATACGAGACATTCTCTCGGGCGGAAGACCATGCTCGGCATCGGCATCGACTTCGGGACCTCCAACTCCTCGGTGGCGTTCTTCGACGGCGAGGCGCTCCGCTACGTGGATCTCGAGCCCGACGACGAGCCCCGGGAGGTGATGCCCACCGCCCTCTACCTGGATCGCAGCTTCGCCTCCACCGTGGGCAGCCCAGCCATCGCGCGCTACGTGCACGACAACGCCGGGCGCACGGTCCAGCTCACCCGCGAAGAGGTGGGCGAAATCGAGATCACCGTGGCCGGCACGGACAAGACCGCCGGCCTGGGGGACGGCGGCGCCATCACTCAGGAGGTGCGCGTCCACGCGCTCACCGACGCGGACATGCCGGGGCGTCTGTTCCGCAGCATCAAGCGCTGGCTCGGACATCACGGCGTGGAGCGGGTGCGCGTGTTCGATCGCCGCTATCGGATCGTGGCGCTGGCGACGCCGGTGCTGACCCGCCTGCGCGAGGCCGCCGACAGCGTGGGCAGCTCGAACGCGCGGGCCGCCCACGTTGGGCGCTCGGTGCGCTACGAGGGCAAGACCGCCGACGCGAGCGCCATCGCTCTCGACCGGATGACCGAGGCGTGCCGCTACGCGGGCCTCCCGGACGCCACGCTCTACCCGGAGCCGATCGCCGCCGCCCTCTCCTTCCTGCACGAGCGGCCCGCCCCTGACGGCCAGACCGTCATGGCCTTCGACTTCGGCGGCGGGACCCTCGACCTCAGCCTGGTGCGCGCCCGCGGCGAACGGTTCCGGCTGCTGGCCTCCCACGGGACTCCCCTCGGCGGCGACACCATCGACCGCCTGATCTACCGAGGCCAGATCTTCCCCGAGCTGGGCGAGGGCGCGCTCGTGCGCCGACCCTTCGGCGCCGAGCTCCGCACGATCCCGTTCCCCTTCGACAACTACGCCGAGCGCCTGCTCAACTGGACCCTGGCCTACGAGCTCAATCGTCCGGAGCTGCTCGAGCCGATCGTGCAGGGCGTGCGCGAGGGCGGCGAGACCGGCGGACGACTGGCCCGTCTGTACGAGCTGATCCAGGGCAATCACGCCTACTCGGTGTTCCGCGCCATCGAGTCCGCGAAGGTCGAGCTCTCGGACGCTCAGGAGACCTCGGTGTACCTCCCCGAGCTCGACCTGACCGTCCCCCTCTCGCGGCGAGAGTTCGAATCGCTCCTCGAGCCCGTGCTCGCCGAGATCGACGGCTGCGTCGAGCAGGTCCTGCAGAACGCGGGGCTGGTCGCCGAGCAGGTGGACGTGGTGGTGCGCACCGGGGGCTCGTCGCGCATCCCGGCAGTCATCCGGCTGCTGGAGAGCGCGTTCCCGGAGCGGGTGGTCGAGCACGATCCCTTCCGGAGCATCGCCGCGGGCCTGGCCATCGCGAGCTACCACGGGTACCGCCCGCCGCCGGATCGACCCGATTGAGCGGGTACCGGGCACCGTCCGATCGAACCGATTGAGCGGCTACGGGGCACCGGCGTGAGGCCCGCCACGATGTCCACCTGATGGACAAGCGGAGAGCGATCGGCCGGCCGCCGTCTGCCGGACGGGTCTCAGAGCCCTCGAAGGAAGACCTCTCCCCCGGGGATCAGGCGAGGTCGAAGCGATCGAGATTCATGACCTTGTCCCACGCAGCAACGAAGTCACGCACGAACTTCTGCCCGGCGTCGTCACTCCCGTAGACCTCGGCGATCGCCCGGAGCTCAGAGTTCGAACCGAAGACGAGGTCTGCGCGACTGCCGGTCCACTTGAGCTTGCCCGTCCCGCGATCGCGACCCTCGAATACATCCTCGGTGTCCGAGGTCGCCTTCCACTCCGTCGCGCTGTCGAGCAGGTTCACGAAGAAGTCGTTGGTCAGCGTCTCGGATCGGTCGGTGAAGACCCCGGACTCGGACTGCCCGACGTTCGCGTTCAGGACGCGCATGCCGCCGACGAGGGCGGTCATCTCGGGAGCGGACAGCGTCAGCATGAACGCCTTGTCCACCAGCAGGTGCTCCGACGAGAGCTCGTGGCCCTTCTGCAGGTAGTTGCGGAACCCGTCGGCGGTCGGTTCGAGCACGGCAAATGA
>JAPUKG010000349.1 GCA_027295775.1 Pseudomonadota bacterium | reverse complement strand
GCCTCCAGGCTGACCAGGTTGTGAACGGGGCGGAAGTCGTCCACGTGGCCCAGCAGCGCGCGGATGCCGCGGGCCAGGGGCTGGAAGTCCTCGTAGCCCAGCAGGGGGTTCAGCCAGATGAGTCGCTGACACGACCGGCGCAGGCGCGCGGCCTCCCGGTCGAGCGCCTCTGGGTCGTCGCGCTCGAGGCCGTCGCTGATCAGGATCACGACCGCGCCCTGGGCCAGCACCCGCCGCGACCAGCGCCGGTTGAACTCGCGCAGACATGCACCGATGCGCGTGCCGCCGGACCAATCCGGAACGCCTCGGCCCAGTGCCGCGAATGCGGCGTCCACGTCGCGGCGCCGCAGTGTCCGGGTAATCGGGGTGAGCCGCGTCCCGAACAGGAACGCGTGCAGCGGCTGGCGGCTCCGCGCCAGGGCGAACACGAAGTGGAGCAGGATGCGCGAATAGCGCTCCATGGAGCCCGAGATGTCGCACAGGACGACCAGGGGCGGCGGGCGCCGGACCGGCGCTCGCCAGCGGAGCGGAATGTCCCGCCCGCCCGCTCGCAACCCCGCGCGCAGACTGGCGCGCAGGTCGGGGCGGCGGCCACTCGGGTCCGGCCGCCAGCGCCGGGTACGCCGGGGCGGGACCGGCAGCCGGAGCTTCGCAATCCAGCGCTGCGCCTCGCGGATCTCGGCGGCCGACATCTCGGCGAAGTCTTTCGTGTGCAGGACCTCCCGATCCGACGCCGTCCAACCCGCGTCGAGCTCACTGCGCCGCTCGCGGGGCGGACGCGGGCGGCTCCCGCCCCAGGCTTCCGCCAGCCGCCGGGGCACTTGCGCGCGCGGGTCTCCCGGCCGCTCGACGACGGGACGAAGTGCGGCGAGCGCCTCCTCGTAGCCGCCGCGCGCGCGCCAGAAGAGCCGAAAGGCGCGATCGAAGAGCTCGCGCTCGGTGGGCCGCCGCACGAACAGCGCATGCAACGCCCAGGCGACGTCCTCGCGCCGCTGCACGCCCAGGGCTTCGAGCGTCCGCACCGCGTCCAGGACGCGGTCGGTGCCGATCGCCAGCCCGGCCGCGCGCAGCAGACGGGCGAAGTGCATGACGTTCGCCGCCAGGCGGCCGCCCGGGATCGCCTGGCTCAAGACCCCGGGACCCCCAGCTCGCCCTGCGCCTCGTCGAGGATGCGAGCCGCCTCCTCCCCGCGCACGGCCGCCAGATCGTCCTCGTACTTGAGGAGCACGCCGAGGGTGTCGTTCACGGTGCTGGGGTCCAGCTCCGATCGGTCCAGGACCAGGAGCGCGCGGGTCCAGTCCAGCGACTCGGCCACCCCGGGGAGCTTGAACAGGTCCCGGTCGCGCATGCGCTGCACGAAGGCGACGACCTGCCGGGTCAGCCCCTCCGTCGCCTCGGGGATGCGCGCCCGAAGGATCTCCAGCTCCCGCTCCGCGTCGGGGTAGTCGATCCAGTGATAGAGACAGCGCCGCTTGAGGGCGTCGTGCACCTCGCGCGTCCGGTTGGAGGTAACGATTACGAAGGGAGGGACCTCGGCGCGGAAGATCCCGATCTCGGGCACGCTCACCTGGAAGTCCGAGAGCACCTCGAGCAGAAACGCCTCGAAGGGCTCGTCACTGCGGTCGAGCTCGTCGATCAGGAGCACCGGCGGGCCCTCGGCGCCGGCCTCGAGCGCCTCGAGGAGTGGCCGCTTGATCAGGAAGCGCTCGGAGAACACGTCCCGCCCCATGCGCTCGCGGTCGGTCTCGCCCGCCGCCTCGGCCAGCCGGATCTCGATCATCTGTCGCGCGTAGTTCCACTCGTAGACCGCCGAGGAGAGATCGAGCCCCTCGTAGCACTGCAGGCGGATCAGCCGGCGCCCGAGGCCGCTCGCCAGCACCTTGGCCACCTCGGTCTTGCCGACGCCGGCCTCGCCCTCGAGAAAGAGCGGCTTCCCCAGGGCGATCGAGAGGTAGAGCGCGGTTCCGAGACTGCGATCGGCGATGTAGCGCTCGCCGGCCAGGAGCTCGAGAGTGGCGTCCACCGAGTCCGGAAGCGCGGGAGTCACGGTGCCGCCCGGTTCTTCAGGCACACTCGGCCACGGCGCGCCGGGCCATCACACCCACCAGGTGTGCCCGGTACTCGGCGCTGGCGTCGCCGTCTCCGAACAACTCGTCCGAGGAGACCGCGATCCCATCGAGCGCTTCGGGCCGGAAGCCGTCCGCCAGGGCGCTCTCCATCTCGGCGACGCGGAAGACGCTGGGCCCGGCACCGGTGACGGCCACGCGCACCCCCTGTCCTGTGGCGGCGACCATCACCCCGACGATCGCAAACTTGGAGGCGGGGTTCGGAAATTTGGCGTACGCGGCCCGTTCGGGCACGGGAAACGAGACCGCCGTCACGATCTCGTCTTCGACCAGCGCCGTCTCGAAGAGCCCCGTGAAGAAGCTGTCGGCGCCGATCTCGCGCCGGTCGGTCACCACCGTGGCGCCGAGGCCCACCAGGGCGGCCGGGTAATCGGCGGCCGGGTCCGCGTGGGCCACCGAGCCGCCCAGGGTTCCGCGGTTGCGCACCTGGGCATCGCCGATCGCGCCGGCCAGGCGCGCCAGCGCCGGAATCGCTGCGGCGACGTCCGGGGACGCCTCCACCTCGGCGTGGCTGACCGCCGCGCCGATCACCACGCGCCCGCCCTCGCTGCGAATGCCGCGGAGCGCATCGATGCCGGCCAGGCTCACCAGGTCGGTCGGCTCGGCCAGGTCGAGCTTCATCACCGGAATCAGGCTCTGCCCGCCGGCCAGGAGCTTGCCCTCTCCGGCCCCGCGCAGCGCTGCCAGCGCCTCCGCTACAGAGCTCGGCCGATGGATCTGGAACGGCTGCATGGTCGACTCCCCTCAGCTCGCCACCGCTCGGCCCTTCGCATCGCCCTTCGCATCGCAAATGGCCCGCCACACCTTCTCCGAGGTGGCCGGCATCTCGATGCCCGTGACGCCCACCGGCACCAGCGCGTCCAGCACCGCGTTGATCACGGCCGGGGGCACGCCGATCGACCCCACCTCACCGACGCCCTTCGCTCCCAGCGGGTTGTGCGTGCACGGCGTGACGTGGTTGCCCACGTTGAAGAATGGAAAGTCCGCCGCCCGCGGCATGCAGTAGTTGAGATAGGACCCGGTCAGGAGCTGGCCGCTCTCGTCGTAGACGCAGCTCTCGTAGAGCGCCTGGCCGATCCCCTGGGCCAAGCCGCCGTGGATCTGTCCGTCGACGATCATCGGGTTGATCACGATGCCGACATCGTCGGACGCGGTCACGGCGACCACCCGCACGACGCCGGTCTCGGGGTCGATCTCGACCTCGCAGACGTGACAGCCCGCCGGGAAGGTGAAATTCTTCGGATCGTAGAAGGCGCTCGCCTCGAGCCCGGGCTCGAGCTCCTCCAGTGGGTAGTCGTGGGGCACATAGGCGGAGAAGGCCACGTCGGCGAACGCCGTCGCGCGATCCGTCCCGGCCACCCGGAACTCGCCGTCGGCGAACTCGATGTCCTCGGCGCTGGCCTCGAGGGTGTGCGCTGCGATCTTGCGGCCCTTCTCGACGATCTTGTCCAGCGCCTTCACCACGGCACTCCCGCCAACGGCGAGGGAGCGCGAGCCGTAGGTCCCCATGCCGAACGGGATCTTCTCGGTGTCGCCGTGGACCACCTCCACCTGCTCGATGTCGATGCCGAGCCGGTCCGACACGATCTGGGCGAAGGTGGTCTCGTGGCCCTGGCCGTGACTGTGGGAGCCGGTGAAGACCGTCACGCTTCCCGTCGGGTGCACGCGCACGATGGCCGACTCGTACAGCCCGGCGCGCGCGCCGAGCTGGCCTGCCACGTTCGACGGCGCGAGTCCGCACGCCTCGACGTAGGTGGAGATGCCAATGCCGCGCAGCATGCCGCGCCCGACCGCCTGCTGACGGCGCACCGCGAAGCCCTGCCAGTCGCTGGCCTCGAGCGCCCGATCCAGGGTGGCGTCGTAGTTGCCCGTGTCGTACTCGAGGGCGACCGGCGTCTGGTACGGGAAGGCGTCCACCGGGATGAAGTTGCGCCGCCGGAGCTCCACCCGGTCGATGCCGAGCTCCCGCGCCGCCTCGTCGACGATCCGCTCGATCAGGTACGCGGCCTCGGGCCGGCCCGCACCCCGGTAGGCGTCGACGGGCACGGTGTTCGTGAAGACGGCCCGCACCTCACAGTAGATGGCGGGCGTCCTGTAGCAGCCCGACAGCAGCGTCCCGTAGAGATAGGTCGGCACCGCCGCGCCGAAGGTGGAGAGGTAGGCACCCACGTTGGCGACCGTCGAGACGCGCAGCCCCAGAAAGGTTCCCTCTTTGTCGAGCGCCAGCTCGGCGTGGCTCACGTGGTCGCGCCCGTGGGCGTCGGACATGAACGACTCGGAGCGCTCGGCGGTCCACTTGACCGGCCGGCCGAGCTTGCGCGACGCCCAGGTGACGATCGCCTCCTCGGCGTAGTGGAAGATCTTGGAGCCGAAGCCCCCACCGACATCGGGAGCCACCACCCGGAGCTTGCTCTCCGGAATGCCCAGCACGAAGTTCCCCATCAGGAGCCGGATCACGTGGGGATTCTGGCTCGTGGTGTAGAGGGTGGTGAGGTCGGAGCCGGGGTCGTAATCGCCGATGGCGCAGCGGGGCTCCATGGCGTTCGGAATGAGCCGGTTGTTGACGACGTCGAGGCGGACCACGTGATCGGCCCTGGCAAACGCGGCGTCCGTCGCGGCCTTGTCGCCGATCTCCCAGTCGAAGCAGGTGTTGCCCGGGACGTCGTCCCAGACCAGGGGCGCGCCATCGGTGATCGCGTCGCCGCAGGTCACGAGGACGGGGAGCTCCTGGTAGTCCACGTCCACCAGCCCCGCCGCGGCCTTCGCCTGCGCGCGGGTCTCGGCAATCACCACCGCCACCTGATCGCCCACGTGGCGGGCGCGGTCGGGAACGAGGGGCGGGTGCACCGGCTCCTTCATCTCGGAGCCGTCCTTGCTGTACACGAGCCAGCTGCAGGGCAGCCCCCCGACCTCGTCCGCGGCCATGTCGGCGCCGGTGTAGACGGCCACGACACCGGGCGCGGCCAGCGCCTCGCCGGCGTCGATGGCCGCGATGCGCGCGTGGGCCACGGGCGAGCGCACGATCACCGCGAACAGCTGGCCGGGGCGGTTGATGTCATCGGTGTACCGGCCGCGGCCGATCAGGAAGCGGTGGTCCTCCACCCGCTTCACCGAAGCGCCGATCCCGGTGGCGCTCACGAGCCACCCCCACCACCGGCCTGCACCGCCTTCACGATGTTGTGGTAGCCGGTGCAGCGGCAGATGTTGCCCTCGAGCCAGTGGCGGACCTGGGCCTCGTCGGGATTGGGATGGCGCCGGACCAGATCGACGGCGGACAGCACCATGCCCGGCGTGCAGAAGCCGCACTGGAGCCCGTGGTGCTCGCGGAAGGCGGCCTGCATGGGGTGAAGCTCGCCGCCGACGACCGCCGGGGCCAGCCCCTCGATGGTCACCACCTCCAGACCTTCGGTCTCGAAGGCGAACATGGTGCAGCTCTTCACCGAGCGTCCACCGGCGAGCACGACGCACGCGCCGCACTGGCTCGTGTCGCAGCCCACGTGGGTGCCGGTGAGCCCGCGCCCCTCGCGCAGGAAGTCCACGAGCAGCGTGTTGGGCTCCACCTCGGCCGAGACCTGCTTCCCGTTCAGCGTCAGCGTCAGCGCGATCGTCGGCATCGATCCTCCGTGGGAGGATCGAGGATACTCCGCCGAACACTAGGCGTGGCGGAGCAGGACCTTGGCCAGCCCGGCGAGCGGCAGCGCAGCCAGGGCGAGCGTCATGAGCAGCGAGATGGAATCGGCGGGCATCGGGTTCCCCTCCCAAGCCTTTGGCCTGTAGGATCGTCATCCAGCCCGCGGCCCCATGTGACGACTCTCACGAACGCCGCGAAAGTCAGAATCGTAGTATTTTCACCCCGACCCGGAGGACACGACCATGGGAAAATTCGGTCGCGACGAGCTCGACGAGGCCTTCCGGCGCTATTGGCAGGCCGGCGCGGTGGGCGAGGACTGGGACGCGTGGTCGGATCTCTTCACCCCCGACGCGCTCTACGTGGAGCACGTGCTGGGCGTCCGGACCGGCCGCGAGGAGATCCGGGCCTGGATCAAGCCGATCATGGCGGAGTACAGCGAGCTCTACACCGCATACGAGTGGCACGTGGTGGACGCGGAGCGCGACCAGATCGTCGTCATGATGCAGAACCGCCGGGACGACCCCTCCGGCAGCGGAACCATCGACTTCCCGGGCATCACCATCCTTCGCTACGCGGGCGACGGCCTGTTCTCGTACGAGGAGGACTATTGGGCCGGCCCCGCCGCCGAGAGCGCCTTCCGCGAGTACACCCGCGCGTGCGCAGAGCACGATCCCGGGCACAAGCAGAAGCGCACGCGCAACGACTGGGGCGACGGCCCGCCGTGGACCGTGGGCGCGGCGACCTGGTTCGAGAGTGCCGGGGCCAAGCGCCAGGCCGGATGACGCCAGCGAGGAGAAGATGCCGTTCGTCGAAGTCGAGAAGCCGCGCCCGCACGTGAGCCTGATCCGCCTGAACCGCCCGGAGCGCATGAACGCCATGTCCTTCGAGACGGTGGGACCCCTCTACGACGCGATCCGGGAGGTCGGGGCCGACAATGACACCTGGGTGGCGGTGCTCACCGGCACGGGGCGCGGCTTCTGCGCCGGGCTCGACCTCGAGAGCGCTGGGGTGCCGCCGGGCGTGGAGGGTCTCCCCATGTCCCGGATCGCAACCCGCGCGATGGCGTACATGTCGGACCTGGTGCCGACCATGCGCGGCATCCCGCAGCCGATCATCGCCGCCATCAACGGTCCGGCCTTCGGCGGCGGCCTGGGGCTCAGCCTCGGGGCGGACATCCGCATCGCCGGCCGCTCGGCTCGCTTCTGCGGGGCCGGCATCAACAACGGCCTCACCGGCACGGAGCTCGGCATCAGCTTCCTGCTGCCCCGGCTGATCGGCGCCGCCCGCGCCAGCGACGTGATCCTGAGCGGCCGTGTGGTGGACGCCGAAGAGGCGGAGCGCATGGGTCTGGTGTCGCGCGTCGTCGAGGACGACGCCCTGCTCGATACGGCGCTCGAGCTGGCGGAGCAGATCTGCGGCTACAGCCCTCACGGCGTGGCCATGACCAAGCAGGTGCTGTGGTCGAACCTGGAGATCGGCAGCCTGCAGGCGGCCATCGATCTCGAGAACCGAAATCAGCTGCTGGTCCGCATGACCACCGAGAACCTCGACGAGGCCATCCGCGCCCGCCGCGAGGGCCGCAAGCCCCGGTACCGCGACTGAAGCGGATGCGGCCGCGACCCTGGCTCGCCTTGCTGATCCTGTGCGCGTCGTGCGGAGACGAGCCCATCTCGGCGCCGACGGCGGACGGGATCGAGGAGCTGCGCGCTCTCGGCTATCTCGAGGCCTCGCCGAACGTCGCCGACCCCTCCGAGAGCGGCGCCCGCGTTCTCGATCCGGCGCGGGTGATGCCGGGCTACCGCCTCTACGTGGCCGACTTCCGCTGCGAGGCCTCTCTGATCGACGTCGACGGCAGGGTGGTCCACCGCTGGCGCCGTCCGCCCTGCTGGAAGTGGATGCACGCGGAGCTTCTCGAGAACGGCGACCTTCTCGTTCCGGAGGTCGCGAATGAGCGAGAGGGACAGGAGCGGGGCAAGGGCCATGCGCTCTTGCGGCTCGACTGGAGCGGCGACGTCGTGTGGCGGGTCCCCGTCGACGCCCATCACGACGTGGAGACGACGGCCGAGGGCGAGATCCTGACCCTCACCCGGCACAGTCGCACGGATCACGATCTCGATGCCGGGGAGGACACGGTCCTGGTCGACAACGCCGTGACGCGTCTCTCGGCGGAGGGCAGCATCGTGGACTCCCTCTCTCTCTGGGATGTGACCCGGTCCAACGACGCCGGCTTCGCGCTCCAGCCGGTGAAGGCCAGGCCGAAGAGCCGCACTATCGACCTGTTCCACGCCAACGCCGTCCACGCCCTGCGCCGCCCGGAGCCCCTGCGACTCCACCGCCTCTACGAGCCCGGCAACGTGCTGGTGTCGTCGCGGCAACAGGACGCGATCCTGGTGATCGACGTCGCGCGGCGCGTGCTCGTCTGGGCCTGGGGGAAGGGCGTGATCTCGGGACCCCACGACGCACAGATGCTGGACGACGGTCACTTCCTGATCTTCGACAACGGCCTGGACCGCGGCTGGTCCCGCGTGCTCGAGCTGGACCCGGTGACGGAAGAAGTGGTCTGGAGCTACAGCGGCGACAAGGGCAGCCGCTTCTTCACGGCCCAGCGCGGGGGCGCCCAGCGCCTGCCCAACGGGAACACGCTGGTCTCGGTGTCGAACGAGGGCCAGGCATTCGAGGTCACGCCCGATGGTGAGGTGGTCTGGCGCTTCGGGAATCCCGAGCTCAACGAGGACGGTCGCCGGGAGATCATCAACCGCATGATCCTCTACGAGACGGGCTTCATCGACGCGCTCCTGGCGCGTTAGACTCAGCCGCGAGGTCCGGCCCGAAGACGCGCGAGGAGAACCGCAAGGCGTGGGAGGGGTGGCTCCAGC